>CAZTWR010000024.1:0-9077 GCA_964618055.1 uncultured Pirellulales bacterium
ACCCCAGCGGCCTGCGTCTGGGTACGCCCGAAATTACCACTCGTGGTATGTAAGAAGTGCACGCTCGGCAAATTGCCGCATGGTTAAACAAAGTGGTTGAAAATGTCGACAATGAGCCGGCAATTGAAGAGGTTGGAAAAGAAGTTCTGCTTTTATCCTCGCAATTTCCTGTGCCGGAGCACTTTATTATTCCAAATAAGAATAACCCGCAGACCCCACAGCCCCCAGATGCCCTGACACCCTGGCTATTTTAATTTAAGGAGTCGCAACGTGGCCTCGGAAGAACAGGTGCTGGTCGTCGAGCGAAAGGTCCTTGAGCAGGTGGGGATGTTTAACGGTCTTGCATTTGACGTGGAGCGCTACCTCCGCGAAATCTTTATTCAGGGCATCCCCCATTTTCTACCCAGGTCACAAGCAGAAAAAGACCCCGCTTATAAGCAGCTCATCCCCTACGTAATAATGAGCAACAACGGCAGGTACCTCACCTACGTCCGAGGCAGGCGGGCTGGAGAGACTCGGCTGGTTGGACTGCGGTCCATCGGCATAGGAGGCCATATAAATCCCGGCGATGATATGCCCTTATTCAATGATAATTTTTACGAAGCTTATCTTACTGCTGTCGAACGCGAAGTAGCGGAGGAAGTATCTGTAAAAACCACCCACACCGACAGCGTCGTTGCTCTGCTCAACGACGATTCCAACGAGGTCGGCAGTGTCCATCTCGGAGTCGTGCACCACTGGATTCTGAACGCTCCTAAGGTTAGCAGGCGTGAGCAGATGATTACCCAGATGGCCTTTAAGACAGTTGCCGAACTGCAGCAGGTCCGCGATACTATGGAAACGTGGTCGCAATTGTGTCTTGATGGCCTCGACAAGATGACCAACAAAACCAAAGACAAAAATATAAAATAGGAAATCCATTTATAAGGAGAATTGCAATGGAGATATTTCATACGAAGCAAAATAACTCATTGGACACGGTAGCAGGCGTTCTTCTTCGGTGTTTTATATTGTCTTTTTGTTTAATGTTGTTATGGTTTGTTTTCTTCCTCTTTGGAAGCGATTGGGCCTACACCATTCATTCAAGATGGTTCGAGATAGACAGGCACAGTTTTGACATGATGAACTATCACTGGATGGGAACTGTTAAAATTATCAGCTTCTTGTTCTTTTTATTGCCTTTTATTTCTATCAAGCTAATCTTACGAAAGAAAAAATAGTGCCTCGCCGGCGCGCTTTTGGACTTGCACCTTTGATGTATCCCGCCGGTTTATCCGGCAGGTTAATATCTTAATCCGAAAGCCCTCGGGTTTATCCCGGGGGTTCTTAAGAAATTTAGCCCCGCGATTTATTGCGTTGGTTACAGAGGGAACAATTATGAAAAAAAACACTGCTCTTAAAATTTTGAATCCGATTTTACTGGTGCTGTTTGTCAGCCAGGCAATTACGGGATTGTTTCACGCGAAGGTTTCGCCTGAGGCATTCGAATTTTTTCACGAAGGCGGCGGAATAATACTAATAGGCCTTATTGTTGTTCACTTCATATTGAACTTCAACTGGGTTATGGCAAATTACTTTCCAAAATAGTAGCATTGGAGTATGTTACTTTCTGCTGTCGTCTGTCATCTGAATTTTGACACCAAACTCCCATCTCCCATTCCTTAATCAACTAATTAATTAATTCTCTAATTCGCTAATCCCTGTCCGCTCCACGCTGTACGCTCTACGCTATTTTCCCCCTTGACTTTTCCTTTCTTTTCCGCTATTCTATTCCCCTGAAGCAAGGTTGTATCGGCAGCCGAATTTGTTAATCTATTGCATAAAGGAAAATTAAGATGAAACGGAAAAATTTGAAATTGCTTTATATTACGATAGTTGTTTGTGCAATCGCCTGTGTTGTTACATATGCAGGCAAGGACGAGCAAAACAAGTCCTGCCTTCCGCCTGAGGCCAAGGCTGCCCTCGATGCCCTCTACCCCAACGCAGAGATTGAAGAGGCGAAAGTGGAAAAAGAAGGTCTAAAAGTGTACGAAGTTGAGCTGGAGCAGAACGGCCAGGAAGTCGAGGTAATGCTCGCCCCGGACGGCATGCTCCTGGAAGTGGAGACTGAAATGATTACCCAGCAACTTCCGAAGCTTGTTGCAAAGGCCATTGAAAAAGCCGCTGAAGGTGCTATCGTCAATGAGGTCAGCAAGGAAACTACTTATGCCGTTGTCGAGTTAGTAAAGCTCGCTCAGCCGCAGACCAGCTACGAAGCCGAGCTGAGCAAGGAAGGCGCCAAATGCGAAATCGAGGTTGCTGCTGACGGGACCATTTTGGAACAGTCAAAATGGAAAAAGTGCGACAAGGATATCGCGCCTAAGCCCAAGTGCAATAAAAGCGGCGATGACAACGATGATGATAACGACGACGATAATTAAACATTAACAATCACCGCTGCCGGAACGTCTTTATCTGGGACCCAGAATCCAAAAATATTTAGCCCCTCGGCTTGCCGAGGGGTTTTATTTTTTTGTTTAGCCGTCGCCGGCACGGCGACGCCAATGGCATTGCGAGGCCTAAGCCCGCGGCAATCTATTCTCCTGTCATCCCGAGCGCAAAAGTTTACCCTGAGTGTAATCGAAGGGAGGAATCTATTAAAACTAACCCCGGCTTTGCCGGACTCAACTGGCGAGATACAAGATACGAATTCCACCCCCATTCACCAATTACCAATAACCAATTAACTACTCACCTCCCTCGCCAAATAAATGTTTTTAATAGTTTCCTTTTCGCTAAAGAAATGTAAAATTACGGCGGCAATGGGTGAAGGTAAATTAAAAACCGCAGTGCTTGGATTGGACAATAGGGGCCAGCTTCTGCTCGAAGCAGCATCCCAAATCGACTATTTCCAGATTCAGGCTGTCGCCGACAAAGACACTAACCTCGCCGAATCAGTAGCCGATAAGTACAAATGTGCCCCTTACGACGATTACCGCCAGCTCATAATACAAAATCAGTTCGATTGCCTGTTCGTCGCCGCCGCAATCCACACCTGCGACGAATACATCAGAATGGCAATGAAAAAGAAAACCAACATACTCAAACTCGCCCCGCCAGCCAGGAATTTTCAAGAAGCTGCGGAATTTGTCCGCCTTGCTGAAGATGAAAATATAAAATTCGCCATCGCAAATCCCAGGCGGTTTGCCCAAAGCTTTCTTGCCTTACGACAGTTCTTACAGCAAGGACAAATTGAGCAAATCTTTTTGATAACCGCCTTCTGTACCGGTGGCAATGAGCGCATCGGCACCTGGCAAACCGACCCCAAACTGGCTGGAGGAGGAGTGCTGTTGCACAACTGTTACGAGATAATCGACCAGATAGTCTGGAACCTGGCCACACCGCAGCAGGTTTATTCCCTAAACACTAACACAGCTGGCGACAGACAACAGCGGTCCTATTTGACAGAGGATACCGCCGTCGTAACGATGAAATTTACCGATACTTCTTTTGGCAATCTGATAGCAAGCAAAGTTTTTGGCCCAGAACAGCAAATCCTGAAGGTCTACGACAAAGATAAAATTCTAACAGTCAGCAACACTCAATTGATCATCAGCGATGGCCTTGGGCAAGTCGGCGAGAAATCAGAATACGATGACGATGAGCTTACCTGGCATACGGCCCTACTGAAAAACTTTGCTCTAAGCATACTACTGCCCGATAAAAATAAGCTCTACAGTAGCGCTAGGGAGAATCTAAAGGATATGGCCGTCATCGAATCGGCCTATCTTTCGGCCCGCACGGGGATGCCGGAAGAGCCTGGCAGAATCCTCAAAATGGCACAGGCCGAACCGACAAATATCTGGCCAGCCCATAAATAACAAGAAAAATAAGCATTTGACAAATAACACTATAAGTAATAGTTTATCATTATAAATCGCTAAACGTATCGCTGTTTATTATTTGGAGATTTTGGTATGGAAGAAGGCAAGAAAAAAGTGATTATGATCATAATTATCATGGCGTGCTTAGCTACAGCCGGCATAATAACCTATACTACCCGCTCCAGAAGCGCCAGAGGCATTGAGTCCATTAAACGCGGCACCGCGATGGTTTGGCTCAAGTGCCGCAATCCAGACTGTGAACACGAATGGCAAATGGATAGTAGAGATTACTACGAGTATCTAAGAGAACACCAGGATCATCGGTCAATGACAGTACCAGCAATTGCTTGCCCCAAATGTGGCGAGGAAAGTGGTTATCGAGCTGAAAAATGTGAAAAGTGTGGGTTTGTCTTCGAGAGAGGTTCCATTCCCCACGATTTTGCAGATAGATGCCCTAAATGCGGCCATAGCAAAACAGAAAGACTAAGAAAAGAAGCTCGCAGCGAAGAATAACAAAACAGCAAGAAATGCACAAACAAAACTGACGAACCATTCGCCACCCTTTAGTCAAGCGCAAGACAAATGTGGCGTCTTATCATCACGGTGAGTGGAAGTACAAAGACACGAATAATCGATTCTACCAAGTCCGACTTTCAATCAAGTCGGACTTTTTTTGTGCAGAGCCAACAGCACTGTTTGTAGCTTAAAATTAGCTGATTCTAATTATTTAACTGTTCAAGAACGCTCACACGATAATCCTCTTTTCCGATTCTCAATTCTGCAAGGTTATAATAGTTTGTTTGAATCTTTTGCGTCAAATACGCTATACGGTTTTGAGGCGCGGGGTGTGTCGAAAGGAACTCTATCGGTCTGACCGCATTTTCCTGCTCAAGCATCTGCATTGTCTCAACCATCCCATAAGGGTTGTAGCCTGCCCAAACCATATAATCCAAACCCCCCAAATCAGCTTCCTGTTCATCCTTTCTGCTGTATTGAAGGCCCAGAATTTGGTGCGTTAGGTCTGCTGCTGTTAAAACACCTTCCGGCGTCTTATCAGAGGTTACAGCAGAGAGTAAAATGCTTATTCCAATCTCACGGCTCATATTAGCAGAGGCATGTCGTGCGACAACGTGGGTTATCTCGTGGGCCAATATCCCCGCCAATTGTGCCTCGGTTGTCAATTTCTCAAGCATCCCCCTTGTGATAAAAATATACCCACCGGGCAAAGCAAACGCATTAACCGACTCATCCTCCAGCGCCACGAAGCGATATTCGAAATACGGCTTATGGCTAACGCGAGCGATTCTTTGCCCGACACTATCAACATAGTTCTGTAAGCTTTCATTAGCAATTCTGCCCCCCATCTGCCCTTCAACTTCGGGAGCATATTTCTGACCTATTTCAACATCCTGTTGTTCCGAAATCAACATAAGCTGCTCTTCACCGGTTACCGGGTTGACTGCGCAGCCGGCACAGAGGCAAAAAATGAAACCTGATATTAGCAATCCCACCTTGTCAGACATAACCATCCCCAAACTTATAAAGTTTCTATTTGAAAACCTGACTGACATTTATTATAAAGCTGGTTTATTTTATACGGTAGTAAAAACTATGGCACAGCAAAAATTTTGTCAGGAATGCGACCAAAAGCACCAGTGCCAGGAGATTTACCAACAGTTGGGCAAAGCTAAAGGCCCCTCGGTCGCTTTCAAAGCTATGGCCGCTTTCTTGCTGCCCATACTGATTTTTATCGCCTCTTTAGCAGCCTTTGAAGGAATTTTAGCCGGGAAAATAGATATAAAAGAGTTGCGAATAGCCCTCGACCTCCTGCTGGCTCTTGCGGTAACTTTTGTCTGCATACTGATTATAAAGGTAATAAACAGACAACTTAATAAAAACAAATAATACCAGGATAATATGAAAATTGATATTAAAGGCAGATTTTCTTTTCCCGGCGGAACACATCCTCCCCAAAACAAAAACCTTACCCGCGAAAGCAAGATACAGCTGGGTCCTGCCGTAAAACAAGTTGCAATAATGCTCAGCCAGCATACCGGTGCTGTTTGCCACCCACTGGTCAAAAAAGCAGATTCAGTCCAAGCCGGACAAAAAATCGGTGACTCCGATGCATTCGTTTCCGCGCCCGTTCACTCGCCTATTAACGGCAAAGTAAAAGAAATTGCCCTGCAGTCCCACGCGAGTTTAGGCCGAAGCCCAGCTGTAATTATAGAAGCAGACCCTGAAAACAATCCCACAAAGCGGCCATACGCTAATAAATTAGATGACGGCTTCGATGAAAACAGCTTCTCAGCAGAACAAATATGTGATGCTGTCCGCCAGGCAGGCATCGTTGGTATGGGCGGTGCCGGATTCCCGACGAGGGTAAAGATAGAGCCGAATCCAAAACAACCTAAAGAGACAATGATTATCAATGGATGCGAGTGTGAACCGTATATTACCTGTGACTATCGGATTATGCTCGAGTGGACGAACCAAATCATTGCAGGAATCAAACTTGCACGAAGGGCCTGCGGCTGTTCACAGGTCTTTATCGGCATCGAAGATAACAAGCTGCAGGCTATAGAGGTTATGAACGTAGCCGTGCAAAAATCTTCGAATGGCAACGCTATTAAAGTTGTCCCCGTCAAAACAAAATATCCACAGGGCGGCGAAAGGCAGCTTATAAAAGCAATCCTTAAAAAAAATGTCCCCACAGGCGGCATTCCACCGATGATCGGCGTGCTGGTGCTCAATGTCGCTACCGTTGCGGCAATTGCTGAAGCGGTAGTTTTCAATTCGCCGCTGACCCACAGGGTTGTAACGGTCACCGGAGAAGGAGTGGCTAAGCCGGGCAATTTCTATATCCCGATAGGAACATCTGTCGGCGAGCTTATCGAATCCTGTGGAGGACTAAACAAAGAAGCGGTAAAGGTGATTCTCGGCGGGCCAATGATGGGAATAGCAATTGCCGATTTGACAACGCCTATTACAAAAACCACCGGTGCTATAACCGTATTGACAAAAGAACAAATCGGAGATGCTAAATTCGCCGGACGTCAAACCCCTTGTATTCGCTGCGGCAGATGTCTGGAAGTCTGCCCCGAACATCTGAACCCGACCAAAATCGCCCACGCCGTCAAAAATAATCTTTTAGACTTAGCACAAAGCTATTACATCAATGGGTGCATCGAGTGTGGATGCTGCAGTTACGTCTGCCCGGCCAATATAGAACTAACAGGACATATCAAAACAGGCAAAATTTTTCTTGCCAGACAAAAAGAAAAGATACCGGAATAATTTGATATTTTACCAATGGAAAAAAGCCAGATACCAACAGACATAACAGTTTCACATGCACCACATATCAGTAAAGCGCTCTCTACTCGCAGTGTAATGATAGATGTCATAATCAGTTTGGCCCCTGCTATGGTGGCGGCTGGCTATTATTTCCGCACTTATGCGCTCATCCTTATTTCTACCTGCTGTTTATCAGCGGTCGCAACCGAATGGCTTTGCAATCTAATCCGCAAAAAGCCTAATTCCCTTGGCGATTTCAGTGCTATAGTTACTGGCATAATCCTTGCGCTTTCCCTTCCGCCGAGTTTGCCTATTTGGGCGGCAGTAATCGGCTCTTGTTTTGCCATCGCAATCGGCAAAATGGTCTTTGGCGGACTTGGCGCCAATATCTTCAATCCGGCAATGGTCGGCAGAGCATTCTTGACAGCCTCTTTTGGCGTGCTGATGACAACCTGGACAACCCCTGCCACAATTGATTCCGAAATGCCCAGAATTGCCGCCGACAACAGAATCAATGCACGAACACAGGCAACACCACTGGCTTGGAGCAAACAGGCCATAAAAACAGAAACCAAAGCCAAAGTCGTTAACGAGCAAATTGAGGATACATTCACAGGCGAAGTAGGCGGTTGTCTGGGCGAAACCAGCACTTTTGCTCTTTTGCTCGGCGGACTCTATTTATTGATAAGACGAACAATAAACCCACACATTCCGTTAGCTGTTTTGCTCTCTGCCTTTGTCTTTGCAGGGATTGCATACCTGATAAATCCCGATGCCTACATATCACCTCTGCTGCACTTGACCAGCGGCGGGATGCTGATTTGTGCATTCTTTATCGCTACCGACCCTGTTACCGCACCCCTGAGTGCTAAAGGAATGTGGATTTTCGGAATCGGAGTGGGGACAATAACAATGCTTATAAGAATCGTCGGAGAATATCCGGAAGGCGTTATGTTTTCCATCCTTCTAATGAACGCCGTAACACCCTTGATTGACAGGTTATGTAAGCTGGTCCCAGTTGGAGGAAAGCCCAATGCCTAAAGCCATAAAGCATTTCATCGAGCAAAGCTGGCTGCTGATTATCGCATCTTTTTTCTTTGGTCTGCTGATAGCGGTTACAAACGCCGCTTGGGCACCAAGAATTGAACAGAACAAAATCAGAAAACTTAATCGCCTGATGGCGTCTCTGCTGCCAAAAGCTACAGAATTCGAATTAGAAGCAGAACTCGAAATCAAATCCGCCAAAGGCAAAAAAATAAAAACTAAAGTTTATAAAGCTCTCTCCGAGGCGGACGAATGTGCAGGTTACTGCTTTAACGCATCCGGCCCAGGCTTCGCAGACAAAATCGAGCTGGTTGTTGCTGTTGATAAAGATTTTCAAAAAATCGCCGGCTTCGATTGCTTAGCCAGCAACGAGACTCCTGGCTTCGGAGACCGGATAAAACTACCCCCCTATCGCAATCAGTTTGCAGGAGCACCAGCCGGGATACTGGAACTCATAAAAACCGGCGACGCCGGAAAAATCGATTCCGAAATCGTCGCAATAAGCGGAGCTACAGTGAGCAGCGAAGCAGTTATTAAAATAATAAATAATTCTGTGGCGCAGGTAAAAAAGCAAATGCGGGAAAAAGGATTAATCGGCGATGGCAAGTAACTCACAAGCTACATCAAGGCTGTACAAAGAAACGCTGCTGACGGGACTGTGGCGTGAAAATCCGGTCTTTCGGCTGCTGCTGGGAATGTGCCCGACACTGGCGGTCACCGCCGCTGTTAAGCCGGCCTTGACTATGGGACTTAGCGTAATTTTTGTGCTGCTGTGCAGCAACATCGTCGTCAGCCTGATGCGCAAACTTCTCAAACCACATCTGCGAATCCTAATGTTCACGCTGACAATATCAACCTTTGTCACCATAGCAG
>CAZTWR010000024.1:9087-14697 GCA_964618055.1 uncultured Pirellulales bacterium
AACATTTGATTACTTGTTCCTAATGGGGTTTTTGCCATGTTTTTGGGTTAGGCTTGGGCCTTTTTTCCAACTGATTATTGTCAACTGCATCATCATTTGCAGGGCTGAGGCCTGCGCCAGTAAAAACACATTAGCTGTAAGCGTTATCGACGCCCTGGGAATGGGCGCTGGCTTCACATTAGCATTGTGCGTTCTGGCCGGTATAAGAGAGATTCTCTCAACAGGCGCAATCTGGGAAGTTAAGGTTTTACCCAAGGCTTTGTGCCGTGGGCTGCAATGAGTATGCCGGTGGGAGCATTTATAACTTTAGGGCTGCTGCTGGGACTGGTGAACCTGGCCAGCAAAAAGAAAACCTAAGAGGGAAGATTTATGGATACTATTAACATCCTACTTATGGGTTTTATATCCATCGTCATAATCAACAACCTTGTTTTTACCAAATTTCTTGGCATCTGTCCCTATCTTGGCGTATCAGGCCGGATAGATATGGCTTTCGGTATGGGCCTTGCAGTAACCTTCGTTGTAACTCTAAGCGGCACACTAACCTGGCTGATTGACCATCTAATCCTGCTCGGCACCCCATTGGAGGTTACGCGATACGTCTGCTTCATATTAGTTATTGCCGGCGCTGTGCAGCTTGTCGAAATGTATCTGCGAAAATTCTTCCCTGCTCTGTATGAGAGTTTCGGCATATTTTTGCCACTAATTACAACCAACTGTGCAATCCTCGGACTGTGTTTGTTTATAAACCTTTGGGGCATCGACAATCTGCTGGAGGCGGTGGTGCTTAGCTTTGGCGCCGGTATTGGTTTTACTATGGCCATTTGTATTATGGCCGGCATTCGCGAGAACCTAAATCTGGCTGACGTCCCACAGTGCCTTAAGGGTGCACCGATTACGTTGATTACCGCAGGTCTGCTTGCTCTGGCCTTTATGGGTTTCGCAGGAATGATAAGATAAGAAAATGCAAAATGTAAAGATCAAAATGTAAAATGACAAAGCAAATTTCAGAAAAGGATAAAAGGCTTTGCGTCGGTTACAAAAGTAGAAATGATTTTGCATTTTGATATGTAATTTTGATATTTAATTTTTGATATTTAATTTTTCACTACAATGATTTTAGCTGATATTTTTCAACTATGGCAAAATGCTTGGCCGGCCGGCCTGATAATGCTCGGATTAGGCAGCGGCTTTGCAGTGGTACTCTTAATCGCAAGTGAAAAGCTCAAAGTCAAGGTTGACCCGAAGATTGAGCAAATCTACGAGGCCCTGCCGAAAATTGATTGCGGTGGCTGCGGCTTCGCCGGATGCAGTTCCTACGCCAAGGCCGTTGCGCAAAACCCGGACCTTATCGGCAGATGTGCACCCGGAGGAGCGGAAACTGCTGCGAAAATTGCAGAAATCCTGAGTCTGCAAATCAGCGAGTCGGGCCCTGCCAGAAGGCCAATCGTGCATTGCCGTGCCCACACAGAAGACAAAACCTATTATGCAAACTATTCCGGACTGCCAACCTGTATCTCTGCAAACGCATTACCAAATGTCCAGGCTTGCAATTTCGGCTGTCTCGGCTTCGGCGATTGCGTAGCGGCGTGCAAATTCGACGCACTTCACATTGTCGATGGCTTGGCTGTCGTTGACTACAAAAAGTGTACCGGCTGCGGCGCCTGTGCAAAGCATTGTCCACGCAACCTGATTGAAATGGTTCCTTTCGGTTATGAAAATATGATGACCGTCGCCTGCAGTAGTAAAGAAACAGGCAAAACAACCCGCTCGATGTGCAAAGTCGGCTGCATCGGCTGCGGCCTATGTGCAAAGCAAACCGATTTATTTGCGGTCGAAGATAATTTAGCGCATCTGGATTACGAAAAATACCAGCCCACCGACCAAACCGAAACCGCCCTGAACAAATGCCCGACCGGCGTAATCATCTACGTCGGCAAAATTGCTTCAGTTGTGAAACAACCAGCCGAAAAAGCAGCTAAAAGCTAAAAAACCATCTACCGACAAAACTCGAATATCGAATTTCGAAATTCGAAACAAATCCGAATTACCAAAATTCAAATGACTAAAACTGTTTTGGACATTTGAGCATTCGAATTTAGTATTTGTTTCGTGCTTCGCATTTCGGATTTTTTCTTTGCGCCTTTGCGCCTTCGTGGCTAATTTTTCACTTTTTTCTTGCCTTTTTATCTGTTTAAGAGAAAAGACTAACCACAGATTACGCGGATTGACACTGATTGGTCTGCAAATTAAGGGCTGGCTAAGCCAGCCCTTTTTGTTTATCAGCGTAATCTGCCTCTAAAAAACTAAATCCGTGCAATTTGTGCAATTCGTGGCTAAAATTAATTTATGAAATCGGCAACTAAAAAAATCGTCCCTCCTCCCTCGTCCCTCCTCCCTCGTCTCAGCATTATTGACTGCGGCCTTGCCGACTATCGAGATGTCCTGCAAGAGCAGTACCAGCTACTCCAAAAAAGACGCAAGGGCGAAATACCAAATACCGTTTTAATCGCCGAGCATCTGCCTGTCATCACCCTCGGCGCCCGGCAAAGCGCTAACAAGCTGCGCGCAGACCGAGAAAGTTTGAAAGAACAAAACATAGACGTTGTTGATATCCGAAGAGGCGGAGGTGTTACCGCACACAATCCGGGACAGTTAGTTTTTTATCCGATTTTAAATCTGAGGGAACTTGAGCTGGGCATCAGCGAATACATCAGAGAACTCGAAGAGACAGGTATTGAGCTGCTCGAACAATTAGGCGTAAGCGCCAAAAGACGAAAGGGCTTTCCCGGCCTGTGGGTCGAAAACAATCGTCCCTCGTCTATCGTCCATCGTCCATCTCGCAAGATCGCATCTATCGGTGTGCGCATCTCAAAATCTGTAACCTATCACGGTATGGCAATAAACATTCAAAATAACCTGAACATTTTCGATTTATTTATACCGTGCGGTCTGGACGGCGTAAAAATGACATCGGTGCTAAAAGAGACCGGCAAATACCATTCAATGGCCAACGTAAAAGAAAAACTATCCCAACTGCTAATAAAGCATTTTTCACATGAGGACATTTGCTCGTCGCAGCTCGCACGCGATACGCAATACGCAATACGCAATACGACACAGGCACGTAAACTGCCAGCGTGGCTAAAAAGGCCTTTGTCAGCCAGTGAAAACTATAACCATACTAAAGAGGTATTAAGCTCTCTTGGCATAAAGACAATATGCCACAACGCCAACTGTCCCAATCGAGGCGAGTGTTGGTCAAGAGGCACAGCAACAGTCCTGATTCTGGGTAACATCTGCACACGAAATTGCAAATTTTGCTCAGTGGCTACAGGCAAGCCCGACCCGCCGGACCCCACTGAGCCGGCAAGAATAGCTGAGATGGCAGAGCAAATGGGCACCAAATACCTGGTAATCACCAGCGTTGACCGTGATGATTTACCCGATGGCGGCGCCGGCCATTTTCGCAATTGCATTAACGAAGTAAGAAACAGATGTCCGGACGTGAATCCCGTTAGACATTCCCAAGAGAAAAAAATAGGTATTTCTAATAAGGAAAAACTTTGTCAATATCCAGATTTGTCTAACGGGATAAAATTTGAATTACTAACGCCCGACTTCCACAACTGTCAGGCCCAGGCTATAGAAATCCTGGCCGATGCTTTGCCATTCGTATTCGCGCACAATATTGAAACCGTCCCCTCATTATACCGAAAAGCCAGAGCCGGCGGAAATTATCAACGCTCCTTAAACTTGCTCAAAATGGCCAAAGAAATCTACAGAAACACCCCTACAAAATCCTCAATTATGCTCGGATTAGGAGAAACCGATGCCGAGGTCGAACAGGTTCTAAGAGATTTGCGTAACGTCGGCTGCGATAGAATCACAATCGGCCAATACCTTAAACCATCAAAAGATTCGCTTGAAGTCGTCGAATACATATCACCTGCGAAATTCAACTGGTGGAAGCAAAAAGCAACTTCGTTGGGCTTCTTCTGGGTTATGTCTTCACCGTTTGCCCGCAGCTCATACTTTGCAGAAAAAGAAAACACTTTATAAAGATGGGGATTACTTAAAAATCGATTCCCTTATCCGCCTTATAAACTTTTCTTATTTGACAGCACAATTCTTATATAGTCTAATCCACCGCTGCTACTCTGCGTAGTAGCTCGCCTGCGGCGAACGCTACGTAGCACGAGAACAAATTTGTAACTATTGGTGAAATGTCAAGAAAACAGGAGAATTTTGAATGCCGAAACGAGACGACATAAAAAAAGTTATGATTATCGGTTCCGGCCCCATTATCATCGGCCAGGCCTGCGAATTTGATTATTCCGGCACGCAGGCCTGCAAGGCCCTTCGCAAGTTAGGCTACGAGATTGTACTGGTCAATTCCAATCCCGCCACCATTATGACCGACCCGGGTATGGCTGATGTAACTTATATCGAGCCGCTTAACCTCGAGACTACGACGAAAATCATCGAAGCTGAGCGCCCCGACGCCTTGCTGCCCAACCTTGGAGGCCAGAGCGGACTTAATCTCTCTTCTGAGCTTGCCCGTGCAGGCGTGCTCAAAAAATATGGCGTCAAAGTAATCGGCGTTCAAATCGATGCAATCAAGCGGGGCGAGGACCGTGGCGCCTTCAAAGAAACAATGAACCGTCTCGGCATCGAGATGCCGAAAAGCAAGCTAGCCCTCAGCGTAGAAGAAGCTGAAAAAATCGCTGACGAACTCGAGTTTCCTGTCGTTATTCGCCCTGCTTATACTATGGGAGGCACAGGCGGAGGACTCGTCTATAATCTGGAGGAGCTGCAAACGGTAGCCAGCCGGGGTCTTTCAGCAAGTCTCGTCGGCCAAATTCTCGTCGAAGAGTCCGTTTTGGGTTGGGAGGAATTGGAGCTGGAAGTTGTTCGTGATGCAAAGAGCCAGAAAATAACCGTCTGCTTTATTGAAAATGTCGATGCAATGGGCGTCCACACGGGAGACTCATACTGCACCGCCCCGATGCTTACCATTGACCCGGAACTGCAAAAACTTCTGCAGAAATACTCTTACGACATCGTTGATGCCATTGAGGTCATCGGCGGCACAAACATACAATTTGCCCACGACCCCGAAACCGGTCGCGTCGTCGTAATCGAAATCAACCCAAGAACCTCACGTTCGTCGGCACTTGCCTCGAAAGCCACCGGTTTCCCGATAGCTCTTGTCTCTTCAATGCTCGCCGGCGGCTTGACAATGGACGAGATACCATACTGGAGAGACGGCACCCTTGAGAAATATACCCCATCCGGTGATTACGTGGTTGTCAAATTCGCACGATGGGCCTTCGAGAAGTTCAAAGGCGTCGAGGATAAACTCGGAACACAGATGCGGGCTGTGGGCGAGGTGATGAGTATCGGCAAGAATTACAAGGAGGCATTTCTAAAGGCCATCCGCTCCCTCGAGACCGGCAGATATGGACTGGGCTTCGCAAAGAATTTCAACAAACTTTCACTTGACGAGCTGATGGGCCTCGTGAGCATCGCTACCAGTGAACGGCAGTTCGTTATGTATGAGGCACTCCGCAAGGGAGCCGACATCGATACCCTTTTCGAGAAAACGTA
>CAZTWR010000025.1:0-1839 GCA_964618055.1 uncultured Pirellulales bacterium
CTTCGGTCGATTAGATTTTGCCTGCAGAACCTTATGATGTTCAAAACTCAACTGCATGCAATTTTGCGGGCCTCGGTTCTCGGTGAGGTTAAGATAATGTTTCCGTTGATTACGAACCTTCAGGAATCTATGCAGGCGAAGATGGTTTTGCGTGATGTTATGGAAGACCTTGACGAGGAATCTATAGCATACAATAGAGACGTTCAGATGGGGGTGATGATTGAAACGCCGTCTGCGGCTTTGACAGCCTCTACACTTGCAAGAGATGTCGATTTTTTCAGCATCGGAACGAACGACCTTATTCAATATACTCTGGCTGTCGACAGGGGTAATGAACTGGTTTCCACACTATATTCATCGGTGGACCCTGCGGTGCTGCGACTTATCAGGACGGTTATTCAGGATGCGCACAAAGCGCAAATAGAGCTTAGTGTCTGCGGAGAAATGGCCTCTGAGCCGGAGTATATTATGCTGCTGCTGGGAATGGGGGTGCGGGTGATTTCACTTACTCCGCCAATGATACCGGAAATAAAACAAATTATTCGCTCAGTTACGATAGAAGACTGCAACAATGTAGCAAGAAAAGTGCTTGGTATGAATTCTGAAAGGCAGATTTCAAGCTATCTGCGCGATGCTACGAGAAAGATTCTGCCTGAAGCTTTCTGATGGGTTTTCACTTTGTGGTTTATTGTAAAATGGGGACCGAATGAATTTGCTCTTAGAGTCAGGGGCAAAGAAAAAAGGAGATAGACACATAACCATTTCAAATGAAACTATCTTGGTACTGATTAAATTCAAGGTCCGGGGTAATCTAAGATTCCTGTCACACGCTGAAATGGTTAAGGTTTTTCAGCGAGCTTGTGTCCGAGCGGGTATAAAAGTTCTGTATAGTGAAGGATTCAATCCTCGTCCAAAGCTGTCCCTGCCCTTACCAAGGAGTGTAGGCATTGAGGTGGATGATGATTTGCTGTGTCTTCGGATAGAGAAGAGCACAGGAGCACAGGAACATAAGAGTACAAGTGACTTATGTACTTCAGTCAAAACCAGGCTTTCGGAGCAGTTACCTGATGGTTTTGAGTTGCTTACGGCCAGGACAGCAAAAGCAAAGGCCTCAATCCAACCTTGCCTGGCTGCATATTTGTTGGCGGTGCGGGAGGAATATCTGGGCGAAAAGTTAAAGGGCAGGATTAAACGTTTGTTAGCAAGTGAAAATCTTAATCTCCAGCGGCGAATGGGTGCCAAAAATTCGAAATTCAAAAACGTGGATGTTAGGCCTTTCTTGAAATCGATTGAATTGGACAACACAGGTATAACAGTTGAGTGCAAAACAGTAAAGGCTGGTTCGATACGGCCTGATGAGATTCTGGAGCTGCTGGAATTGGACTACGATATGCTGTCGGCGCCGATTAGGCGCACGAGCGTACAATGGCAAGTTAGTGAATCGTAATCAGTGAATCGCGGTTCGCTATCGACGAGATGCAAAACCGCGATACATGAGGATAAAGCGATGGCAAGAGAGATGCTTATAAACGTGGCTGAGAGCGAAGAGTGTAGGGTGGCAATAGTCGAAAACGGTTCGCTCGAAGAGCTGTATGTGGAAAGGGCGAGCCTGAGCAGGCACGTTGGCAATATTTACAAAGGAAGGGTGGTAAACATTGAATCCGGGATACAGGCGGCATTTATAGACTGTGGGACGGGGAAGAATGGTTTCCTTCATATCAGCGACCTGCACCCTCGTTATTTTACCGGGGCCGACAGAGGCTCTACCGAAAGCGTTGGCCGGAGGAAATCGCTAAAGGAGCGGCTGCCTATCCAGAAGTGTCTTCATAAGGGTAAGGA
>CAZTWR010000025.1:1939-14568 GCA_964618055.1 uncultured Pirellulales bacterium
GGAAATCGCTAAAGGAGCGGCTGCCTATCCAGAAGTGTCTTCATAAGGGTAAGGAGCTTGTTGTTCAAGTAACGAAAGAAGGAATGAATACGAAGGGGCCGACCCTCAGCGCGTATCTTGCTTTGCCAGGCAAGTTCCTGGTTATGATGCCGTGGATGCGAAAGCTCGGGATTTCGCACAAGATCGAAGATGATGATGAGCGGGTGAGACTACGACGAATTCTTGGTGAAAGCAAGCCGCCTAAGGGGATGGGCTTTATTATCCGAACAGCAGGACAGGGATGCTCAAAAAGGGATGTTCGAAACGATTTGAGGTATCTTAAGCGATTGTGGACTGCTATCGAAAAACGGATAGAGACTGAAAAGGCACCGAGTGAGCTTTACCAGGAATCCGATTTGGTTATCCGAACACTGAGGGACATTTTTAACAGTAAGATAGACAAGATAGTATGTGATTCGGAAAGTGTTGTTCGGAAGATCAAGGATTTTCTTTTGATAGCAACGCCACGTTTGAAACGAAGGGTAACGTATTACGACAGCAAAGTTCCGTTGTTTCACAAATATCGCATTGAGGACGAAATTACTAAAGTTCAGTCCCGCACGGTGACACTTAAAGGCGGTGGCTCAGTTGTAATCGAGCAAACCGAGGCGTTAGTGTCAATAGATGTCAACAGCGGTCGTTACCGCAAGAGTCAGAGTGCCGAGCAAACCGCTTACAAAACCAATATGGAAGCGGCACCAGAAATAGCCCGGCAACTTAGACTGCGAGACCTTGGTGGATTGATAATTTGCGATTTTATTGATATGCGCAGCGAGAGACACCGCAGGGATGTTGAAAAAGTTTTTCGCAGCTCTGTCAAAGCCGACCGTGCTCGTTCGAGAATATTGAGGATAAGCAGATTCGGCGTGGTGGAAATGACCCGCCAGCGAATGCGTCCTTCGCTGCAATCGACCACCTATCTGGCATGTCCACACTGTGGGGGTACCGGCTTTATTAAGAGCCATGAATCATTGGCTATTGAGATTATTCGGATGTTGAATCTTTCGGCATCAAAAGACCATATAAAACGCATTGAGCTGTTTGTATCGCCGGAGGTTGGCGGCTACCTGCAGAACGAGAAGAGAACTGCGATTGCACAGATAGAGCAGCTTAACAACAAGCGTGTGATAATTTGCTCTGAGCCGAGTTATACCGGCGAAAAACACCGTTTGGTCTGTTATAACGAGCGTGGAAGTGTGGTAAAATTGTAGCCCCCCTGCTTTCTTGCGAAAGCAAGAAGGGGGGCTGTAAGATAATAGAATGATGATATGAGATAATCGAATGACAGAAGAGCCAAAAACAAACCTTGCGGACATACAATTGCTGGCCTTGGATGTTGACGGTGTTCTGACGGATGGGACCGTAGTGATTAACGGGAATGGCAACGAAGGTAAATGCTTCAATTTGCAGGACGGTCATGGAATTCGGATGTGGCAAAGAGCGGGGCTAAAAGTTGCTTTTTTGAGCGGCAGATTTTCGGAAGCAACGAAATACCGAGCTGAGCAACTTGATATAGACTATTGTGTCCAGCCCTGCTCTGCGAAGCCCGCTACGCAGGGCGGAGAAGAGGATTGTTTCGAAAAACTGCCGGCGTTTAAGAAGTTACTTGAGCAGGTGGGGCTTTCGGCAGAGAGGACCGCTTATATTGGCGACGATTTGCTGGATTTGCCGGTAGTAAGATACGCGGGGTTCGGAGCAGCTGTTGCCAATGCGGTTGATGAAGTTAAAGATATAGCTGATTATGTAACGATACGCCGCGGGGGCGATGGGGCTGTGCGTGAAGTAATAGAATACATTCTGAAAAACACCAGTAGATGGCAAGAGCTTATGAAAAGGTATTTGCTGGATGCTGAAATGCCATAAATGGATTTGTTATGGGCATAACCGCGTTGGAAATTCTGTAACGAGGTAATCCCCTTAGAAGCTCAATGAAAAACCAGATAGTAATATGATAGAGAGAAGGAAAATTTCTAACGGGGTTAAGTCGCGAAAACTCTATGTATGGCTTATTTCAGCGGGGGTAATACTTGCAATATATCTGCTCTATAACTGGATAAGTAAGACCGGCCCAATAGAAATCGATACGGGAGCAAAATTCGCTGACACTGTTGCCGAGAGCGATAGAGGTGAGTTTGACGACGAAATTGGGATGATTGGCGACGTTGGGGTTGGTACCGTCCAAAAGGCCAAATACACGCACTTAAACGCAGAAAAGCAAGTTGACCGAGAATTCGGGTTCGAAAAACTTCTGCACGTGGAAGGAGACGAATGGGAAATTGAAAAGCCGTATATGAATATTTTTCGACACAATCTTAAATGCTACATCACAGCCGATGAAGGTAAGGTTCAAGTTGAAGACGCTGTCGGCAGAGCCACGCCGAAGGATGCGACACTTACGGGAAATGTAGTTATCCACATTTCGCCCGAGGTGGGCAGCAACGTCCAAGAAAGCTTTATTTATCTCGACGATGTTATTTTTACCAGTGAAAAAACGCAGTTTTCGACTGCTGGGCCGGTTAAATTCACTTCCCAAGATGCTCAAATGCTCGGAAAGGGGTTGGAACTTGTCTATAGCGATGAACTGGACCGCCTCGAATTTCTTAAAATAATTGATTTGGAGACTCTGCGTCTTAGACGAGCGTCGAAGGCATCTTTGTTTTCATCGAGAGAAACAGATATTGAGAGTCCAGCCGGTCCCAGCAGCCGGACATCCATGCCTAAAACGAGCGGGGACAAGCAAACAGAGCCGCCAGCTGAATCTATTACAGCTGAAGGCCGACAAAAAGCCAAAGAGATACCGGCGGTGGACAGGGGAGCAATTGAAAGAAAGAAGGGCGAATACTACAGATGTGTATTCAGGGAGAATGTTGTTATAGATTGTCCGGAGCAGTTGATTTTTGCTGATGAAGTTTCCATCAACAACATCTTATGGTCTAAAGGCCCAGAGCGGAAATATGAAGATAGGGACACCGGTGGCACGGACAAAATAAAAACAGCTGTGGAGATTACCGAAGAAAGTGCTGCATCGCCACAGAGTGAGCCGAATGAATTATCTGAAAAATTCGTCGATATCTTTGTAACCTGTGAGGATGGTATTGTTATTGTGCCGATGGACTCTTCCAAAATGTCCCAAAGTGTGGCTGGGACTGACGACAAAGGTCCCAAGAGCTTTAACGATAGTAGCGGCCGACCCACGTTCGTTGCTCAGAGAATTAACTATTGCGTGGTTACCGAAGATGTCGTTGCCAGTGGCCCATCAGAGCTTACATTTTATGCAAATGATGTAACAGACTCCGAAGACAGGCAAATTGTTCCAGTAAAAGTAACAGCCCAGAAGAAAGCTAACTTCCTGCCAGTGTTAAATCAGGCCATCTTTGAAGGCGATGTTCTATGTACGATGCTCCGAAAGAAACCGAATTTTCAACAGAAGTACAGGCTTTCAGCTCCAAAGCTTACAGTAGATTTATCCAAAGATAAGCAGTCGCAGGCCGACATAGAACATCTGACAGCAAGCGGCGAGGTGGTTCAACTTGATACCTCTAAGTGGGCAGGAGAAGAATTGCTTGGCTTTACCAAGTTAAGATGTCTTAAGTTTGACTATGATACCGGCCAGCAGATATTTTTAGCAACCGGGCCAGGTGTAATAGCAGCTGATAACTCCAAGATAGCGGAGCCGGAAAGAGAGGTGGGCAAATTCAGTTTGCAAAGGCCATGCTATGCGGTTGTGCGGAATTTTGATACTTTGAAGTATTTTTCAGAGACTAATCTAATTATTGCCGATACCAAACGTGAGCAAATTCTTATTGATTACTTTCCTATTGTCCAGGGCCAATACGGTCGACAAGTTTCAGCCACTACCAGCCACATAGAAGCTGTGCTTTGCGAAACAGCCAGCGGTCGAAGCGAACTTTCGACACTTAGCGCCACAGGTGGTGTTACTTATGAGGAGGAGGGTAAAAAGAAGATATGGGGCAAAAGGAGAGATATTCAATTTGTGGGTAGTGAAATGTTTTATGATGCCAACAAGTCTATCATCACTGCCTGGGGTGATGACCTTCAGCCGTGTTTCCTCAACGGCGCCCTTGCTCCTGGTATCGAATACAACTTGAAAACCGGCAAAATCAAAACCAAGATTACTGGTCCAGGTATGCTACAGGCGGGAAGGTAATCCTTCAACCTTCGAGCGCATCAAAGGTAAAAGGCCGGTCAATTGCAAAGCTCTTGTAGAGCACTTATGCTCAAGTCGCCGAGTCTCGTAACAATCTTTTCGGCCATAGCTAACTGGTCGGCATCATAGGAATTCGTTACTGCGATGGTATGCATTCCCGCAGCCTTAGCGGCTTCGAGTCCCCAATGTGAGTCTTCTATCACAATGCATTGGTTCGGCAGAATAGGGTTCTGTCGATTTTGGTTGAGTTTCTGCAAAGTCAACAGGAAACCTTCAGGATTTGGCTTGCCTTTTTTTACGAATTCTGCGGAGACTATCACCTCAAAGAGAGAACGCAGCTGGGCCTGTTCTAATATTAGTTCAATCTCTGCCAGTAGCGCCCCCGAATATATAGCCATTGGTATATTGTTTTGCCTGAGCATCTGCAGGAAATTCCGCACCCCTTTAATTATCTGCCCTTCTGTTTTCGCCAGTTCTTCAAATATCTGATTTTTTTGTTTTATGAGATTATCTATTTCCCCCATTGGTTTCTGTAATATCCCTCTATCAATGAGGGTCTTAAAACAGTCAAAATCGGTAAAGCCCAGATACTCTTTGTAGTAATCCTTTGTTGAAATCTCAACGTCGTATCGGGCTAATACCTGATTAAAAGCACGAAGGTGCAAAATCTCTGAATCGGTTATCACCCCATCAAAATCAAAAATAATCGCTTGAAGCATTGCCTCCTCCTTAGTCGGTCGGCACAGGTCCTATCATCGCTTCATAATCCGTAAGTGTAGACTTGTCCCCCATCTTAATCAATTCTGCCAAAGCCATAATTTTTGGTGTATTCTTCGTGATATATCTTCTGGCAATCATTGCCTTGCGTTCTTTCATAGATGCCGTGTCTGCGTTATCTGACAAGTTACCTTCAAAAGACGCTGCAACTTGCATATCAACTTTAGTACTAGCCTGGCTGCAGAATAGATAGCCTGTAATTAAATCTATCGCCATATCGACGAGGGCTCTGCCGTAAAGGTCCATATATTCGTTGCCGTTTTCTTTTACAAATGCAATCGCTTCTTTTAACCATTCTGTTCCTTCGGCAAGTTTATCGAGCAAATCTTTTACTTCAGGTTGAAACTGTTCCTGAGATAGTTCAGTAATGAATTTCTCGGCTGTCCCGCTACAGACGCCACGAACGGCTGCGACAATCTGCAATTGGCTCGTTCCCTCGTAAATAGTTGTAATTCTGGCGTCGCGTGCGTGCCGTTCGCAGGCATAGTCTCGCATATAGCCGCTGCCGCCGAGGACCTGAATCGAATCATAAGCAACTCTGTTGCACATCTCAGAGCAATAGTATTTGCTCATCGGCGTCAGCATCGCTGCATATCTTCTGTATTTTCGTGAGTCGTTTTTGAGCTGTTTAGCCTCAGCTTTGTCTTCGGGTGGACTTTCTTCAATGCTTTTGGCATATCCAATTTCCATATCCACTATTCGCGATGTCCCGCACAAAAGCGCTCGGCCTGCTTCGATGGCAATCTTCATCTCAATAAGCATATCACGGACAGCAGGTAGCTTTTCGATAGCCACTGCAAATTGTTTTCTTGTGGCGGCGTAATCGCGGGCAACTCGGAAAGCGGCTTCGGCGATGCCGACCGATTGAGCCGCAATGCCGATACGGGCGCCGTTCATCAAACTCATAACGTATGTTACAAGGCCGCGCTGGCGTTCGCCGATTAGCTCACACGGTGTATTGTCAAAGAATATCTCGCAGGTTGGCGAGCCGTGAATGCCCAGTTTGTCCTCCAGCCGACGAATGTGGATGGTTGCACCTCTGTCGCAGACGAAGAGACTCAGGCCAAGGCCTCCGCTTCTGTCCGGCTCGCTGCGGGCCAATACCAGCAGCACATCGCCGCAGCCGTTGGTTATGAAACGTTTTACGCCGTGCAGGAACCAGTTACCTGCTGTATCCTGAAAGGCCCGAAGTTTAACCGCTTGCAAATCCGAGCCTGCGTCCGGCTCAGTCAGGACCATTGCACCGGTTACCTTGCCTGCTGCAAAATCGTATAGATATTTCTCTTTTATTTCTTCCGATGCAAAGGCGCTGATTGTCTCAGCAATTCCCTGCAGGCCGAATATGTTCATAAGCGAAGCATCCGCACGTGAGATAATCTCGATGGCCATCGAGTAAATAAGGTTTGGAAAGTTCAGGCCGCCAAATCTATACGGCAGCGTAAAGCCCATTACATCAGCTTTGGCAAGTTTTTCAAGAGACTGCTGTATTCCCTTGGCATAGGTGACTGTGCCATCTTCGTTGAGTGTGTTACCTTCACGGTCGATGTCTTCGGCACGGCCAGCAATGAAATCACCGCTTAACTGTCCGAGTGAATCGAGAACCAGGTCATAATTTTGTATAGCCTCATCGGCATCAGCCGGGGCATAGTCGAATTCGCCTGCGAACTTAAAGCCGTCTTCGCAAATTGTCGCCAAGTTGCCCAGGTCTATATGCCTGAGCAAAAATTGTATATCCTCATTATCAGTGTAAAAGTTGGCCATAATGTATCCAGCTTTTAAGCTTTTACTGTCTTTTCTTCTTTGATGCTTTTTTCTTTAATCGCTTTTATCATTTTCGGCACAACAACATTCAGGTCGCCGACTATCTTGTAATGCGCAATCTGGAAGATGGGGGCATCGGGGTCGTTATTGATTGCGATAACCTTCTGGCTCTGGGACATTCCTGCCTGATGTTGAATTGCACCGCTGATTCCTACAGCCAGATATAAGCTGGGCCGAACAGTTGTGCCGGTCTGGCCAACCTGATGGTCACTATCAATAAAGCCCAAATCAACCGCTGCTCTGGTAGCAGCCGGGGCTGCGCCGAGGCAATTTGCCAAATCCCAGATAAGCTGGAAATTATCCTTGCTGCCTACACCTGCTCCGCCGGCGACGATTATCCTTGCTGCTTTGAGATTGACCTTCTTTGGTCGTTTGTGCTCTTCGAGAATCTCAAGCGGCAAATCCTGCTTCGAAATTTGCACCTTCTCTTCAATGACCTCACCCTTGCGGCTGACGTCCGGCTCTGACATCGGCATCACACCCTCTCGGACGGTAGCCATTTGCGGCCAGCGGTCGTAATTTATGATGGTAGCAATTATATTTCCGCCGAAAGCAGGCCTTACCTGAAACAGTAAATTCTTGTGAATGTCTCCGTTTTTTGTGACTTGGTGGTCGCCGATTTGCAGGTCCGTGCAGTCAGCGGTAAGGCCTGCCTTTGCGGCACTGGCAATCCGTGGAGCCAAATCCCGCCCGGCAGCAGTAGCCCCGTAAAGCACAATCTGCGGCTCATATTTGTGTATCAAATCGAACATTACTTTTGCGTAACTGTTCGTTTGATAAGTGCCAAGCAACGGATGCTCAGCAAGATAGACCTTGTCGGCACCGTAATGTATTAACTTTGTCGCAATGTCTCTGGCTCCATCACCTAAAACGGCGGCAGCTAATTTCACACCGAGTGTATCGGCTAACCGGTGGGCTTTACTCATCAATTCAATCGGCGTATCTTCTAATTGTCCATTATGTTGCTCAGCAAAAACCCAAACTTCACCTTGTTTGTTAACATCTATCATAATTGTGTTCCCGTAAAGCGGGGTCCCTTCGTACACGTGTCACGAGATTATTTTGTCTTCAATCAGCTCGTGTATCATATCCGAGATTCCCTTCTCGCTTGGCTCAATGCTTTTACTTTCTTTTGCGGCAAGGACGACGCTCTGGATTCGATGCACTTTAGTTGGCGAGCCGGTTCGGCCGCACCAGTTCAAATCGGCTTCCAAAAAATCCAAATCCCATTGCTTAATCAGCAGACCTTTTTCCTCCAGCTTACTGCACTTATGTTTAGCAAGTTCCCGAATGTCTGCCTCGGTTGCCTCTGTATTTTCAGCTCTGATTTTTTGTTCAATCTCGATAGGTGTTCGTGCATTTTTATATTTCATCATTTTTTTTGCCGCAGCGACTCTGGGCTCATTTGCATCGCCGGTAACCGTCAAAAGAGCAGGCAATTCGGTCCTGACCTGCTGCCAGCCGGCCCCGATATTTCGGCGGGCCGTTATAGATTTGCTGTTAAGTTCGATAAGCTCTTCAACATAGGTAATCTGCGGGATGCCCAACTTTTCCGCCAACTGTGGCCCGACCTGTGCGGTATCGCCGTCAATTGCCTGCCTGCCGCAAAGAACGATATCGTAATTACCTACCTTTTTGACCGCACAACTTAGGATGTAACTTGTTGCTAATGTGTCACTTGCGGCACATCGCTGGTCGGTTATCAAAATCGCATCATCAGCTCCGCGAAAAAGCGAATCACGAAGAATCGCACTTGCCGCCGGCAGGCCCATCGTGATAACTGTTATTTTGCCGCCGAATTTGTCCTTAATCTGCAGGGCTAACTCGAGTGCGTTAAGGTCTTCCGGATTGAAAATGGCTGGCAAGGCAGAACGATTAACCGTGCCGTCATCGTTCATCGCCTCGCCTGTAATCCTTTTGGTATCAGGAACTTGCTTTATAAGAACAACACAATTATAAGCCATTTATTGGCTCCCTGAAGGTTACTGTTGATAACGCCAGCTCCGCCACACAGATGGCGGACAAGTTTTAGAGAGACAACAGTTTAGCGGGATTTGACGCCAAGTCAACCCTAAAGCTTAGTTGGCCTGGGATGGCGACGCCGGCGCAGAAAACCGCTAAACCCGGAAACCAGAAAAGTCGATTTTAGGCAAAGAGGTTTATATTTTTGCGGCCAGATATCACAAATTTTCTTTGACAATGGTCCTATATAAAACATAATCAGCGTTTTTGAGTAATATATATTGTAGCTGGAACAGAAGCCCGGGAATTGCCTGAGAGGATTGATGACAACAAACGAAACAAGTTACGATACAATATTCGGCAAAATGGCAGTGGAGCAGGGTCTGTGCACAGACGGGGAGCTGCGGCGCTCGCTTGAGGAACTGAAATCCCGCCGTAAAGTCAATCCCATAATGCTTAAAGACCTCATGATGGACCTGGGCTATATCACGCAGGGTCAGGCCGAAAGGTTAAAGAAAAGCATTAAAGAAAGCAAGGCAGCTGCACACCAGATTCCAGGCTATAAAATACTGGGCAAACTTGGTGCTGGTGCAATGGCGGTCGTCTACAAGGCCAAACAACTGAGTCTGAACCGGACAGTTGCAATAAAGGTTCTGCCCAAGCGCTTTAGCGAAAATCCGGAATATGTGGAACGGTTTTATAAAGAAGGCCAGGCAGCGGGAAAGCTCAATCACAATAATATCGTCCAGGCCTTCGACGTCGGTGAGGCAGGGGGGTACCACTATTTTGTAATGGAATACGTTGAAGGTAAGACTTTGTACGATGATTTGTCAGCCGGTAAAGTTTTTAAAGAAGACGAAGCACTGGATATAGTCATTCAGGTTGCTCATGCGCTTAATCACGCCCATTCGTGCGGCCTCATCCACCGTGATGTCAAGCCCAAGAATATAATGATAAACACTGCCGGCGTAGTTAAGCTTGCTGATATGGGTTTGGCGCGTGAGACGACAGACATCGAGGCAGCACAAACCGAGGCGGGCAAAGCGTACGGGACGCCGTACTACATCGCACCCGAACAAATTCGAGGCAAAATCGACATTGACGGCAGGGCCGACATTTATGGCCTGGGGTCAACTCTTTATCATATGGTAACCGGCCGGGTGCCGTTTATGGCAGACGACCCTTCGGATGTGATGAGAAAGCACCTGAGGGAAGAACTGATTCCGCCCGACCATATAAATACGCAACTTTCGGCAGGAATATCCGAAGTGATTGAGGTTATGATGGCCAAGCACAAAGAGGACCGCTACAACAACGTCGAGGAACTGCTAACAGATTTAGAAGCTGTTCGCGATGGCCAGCCTCCTCTGCGGGCGCACAAAAGATTCGATGTTTCTGTGCTTGAGCAGCTGGAAAGCGGAGATGCCATCGAAGCCAAGGAAGAACTTTACAGAGAGGATACCATCGCACATTACCGGATTGCAACATTGGTCTTAGGAGCAGTGGTGGCGACATTGCTTTTGATTATCACTTTCCTTTTGGTGCGTTAGCTGCCTGGAATTTATCCGGTGCGTAGGTGCTTCGGCCTCTGGTATTGAAGTTAGTTTATTAAAACATCTCACCACATTTTTATTGACTAAACTACCGCCAGCCATAATCATTATCCAACAGCAGCTACTTTCTCGAGTTGCCATATTATGGAGCAAAGAAGTTTATGCCGAGAGGCGGTGCACATTTTTCTTCCGAGGAGTTGGCCCAGGTCCTCAGTCACTACGACATCGGTGTAATCCATCAGGTAAAGCTGTTTTCAGCCGGCAGCAAGCGTGCGCCGAAAATAGTGATTATATCCGAACAGGGCAAATTCCTGCTGAAACGTCGGCCGAAAGGCAAAGACGACCTCTACCACGTTGCTTTTGCCCACGCCGTCCAAACTCACTTGGTAGAAAAGGATTTTCCCGTTACGTCTCTCGTGGCTACCTGCGACGAGAACAGCACAATCCTGCAACTGAATAATCATATTTACGAGCTTTTCAAGTTTGTTACCGGCTCTCGCTATGACGGCACAGCAGAAGCTACCACCGACACAGGCCGGCAATTAGCGAACTTTCATCGGTATTTAACTGATTTTGCCGAGCAGTGGAAACCACCAAAAGGCAGTTTCCATGATTCTACAATCGTTCGCAGACATCTGAGAACCACCGGAGCCGAAAAGGCAGCCCGGCCAAATAAAAAGTTGCAAAGAATTGCCGAGACATTGATGACCCTTTATAACGCCTCCAGCGTTTGCGTAAGCGAGCTTGGATTCGACTCTTGGCCTGAGCAAATCGTGCACGGTGACTGGCACCCGGGCAATATGCTCTTTTCTAATCACAAGCTAATTGCGGTTCTTGACTTTGATTCGGTGAAGATTGCCTCGACAGTTACCGACCTGGCCAACGGGATGCTGCAATTTTCGATTGTGGGGAATCGTCCTAATCCTGCTGATTGGCCTGACTACCTCGACCAGGCCAAGCTCGTGCAGTTTTTGAATGGTTATCGCGAAGTAATTGAGCTTGGTGAAAATGAGCTAAATTCTCTGCTGGATTTGATGGTTGAAACGATGATAGCCGAGGCGATACTGCCGGTGGCAGCGACCGGCTTTTTTGGAAATCTGTCAGGCCTGGATTTTCTAAAGATGATTCAGCGCAAGGCTGAATGGATAGATAAAAACCGCAAAAAACTGACTCAAGCGATGGAAAATTAAAGACTTATGAGAAGTCGGCGGGTAAATGTGCGCCTGAGCAGATGGGTAAAATGGCGAAGATGGGAGGAGGTTTTTCGTCAATCAAATCCCATTTAGAGACTCTTCTCTAACGGGATAAATGCGCAGGTTTATTCGCAATCGTCAAGATGGCTTACGCCAATGCGTAGGAATTCCAATCAAAAGTGCCTTAAAATGGGGGGCTTGGACAAAGTAGGACAGATCAAATGCGCAAGTTTCTGGGGAGAAACATTCTAAACGAACTGAAAATATTCGAAAACTATATAGAAATATTCAAAAACTGACACAAAACGTTCAAAAATATTTGAAAAAATTTAACAATTTTTTCCGTATTGCGTGATGCGTATCGCGCATTGCGTCAGAGGGATTTTTAACCACAGGTTGCCTAAGTTAACATGGATGCCCACCTGCGCGGATACAAGTTTTTTGGTGCGGGGTTTTGAGATTGAGGGTTGTGCCGGATGGCGCCAGAAAGCATATTAAGTATATGCGTATATACTTATGGACTGCTTTAAGAATCATGGTTTTGAGAATGAGGGATTTGAGGTGGAGGTTTTTTTAGGCGTGGATTGCGTGGGGCGCAGTGTTGCTGGAGGCCGCAACGAGGAACATTAGTATTGCGTAGGAGTGAAGCTCCGGAGCAAGTGGAAACAAGTTCCGAGCAGAAGGCAGCAACAGCAAAGATAGTATGAAAAAGGGAGCTGGGTCCCCACCAACGACATGCGAGGATCTTCGCTGCGCTACGAGGGGCTAAATATGAGGCGGCGGATTGCGTGATTAACGTTTGCGGCGCGGGCGTCGAGAAGCAAATCGTGTTCCTCTTTTTGCAGTTGAGAATTTTCCCCTGTGCATCCCCAAGAGCGGTTTTGGGGTATGTGGTTTGAAGTATGTAAAGCCGGGACATTCCACGGGAGTAAATTGTCGCCCAATGAATTTTTCAATCCTAAGAAGATACTTGTGCTCATCGCGTGAAACAAAGGTAATCGCATCTCCAGTGGCCTCTGCCCGGCCGGTGCGGCCGATGCGATGAATGTAGTCTTCGGGGTAGGCAGGGACATCGAAATTGATAACGTGGGAGATGTCTGTGACATCGATTCCTCG
>CAZTWR010000026.1:0-3840 GCA_964618055.1 uncultured Pirellulales bacterium
TTTGCGATGAAATAGCTGAATATATTGCCCGCAAAGTACATGCAAATATCAGGGAATTGGAAGGTGCCTTGACAACCATTTACGCTGTAGCGACCACTACCGGTGAGCAAATCACCATTGAATTGGCTCAGAGGGCTCTGGAAGGCCAAATTGAATCAGCAGCCAGACATATAAGTATCACCGATATTGCCGAAGTGGTGACTAACCACTTCGATGTCCGGCTTGCTGATTTGCAGAGCAAGAAGCGCAGCCAAAGTATAGCTGAGCCGCGTCAGATTTGTATGTATTTAGCGAGGAATCTGACGAAGCACAGCCTCGAAGAAATTGGCGGTCATTTGGGCGGCCGGGACCATACAACCGTTATGCACGCCTGCAACAAAATAGGTGAGGCCAAGAGCTGCGATCCCCAAATGCACACATTGCTTAATGAACTGACAAAACAAATCACGCAAGCTCCACAGGCTTAACCCCGAAGAAGTACGAAGAGCGAAGTAAGGAAAGAACAATGAAGGGGGATTTGTGTGAGAGGACATTTCAATTTGCTGTGCGCATTGTAAAACTATATCAGGAACTGGATAGAAAACCGGGCGCAGGGCGAACTATTGGTAAACAATTACTTCGGTCAGGCACTTCGATTGGTGCAAATGTGGAAGAAGGGTAAGGAGGGCAAAGTCGAGCCGACTTCGTCTCAAAATACTCCATTGCCCGCAAAGAAGCCAGAGAAACACACTATTGGCTCCGGCTTCTGGTTGCTACTGAAATATTTTCACCGGAAAAGCTTGGAAGTCTGTTACGCGAATGTGACGAATTAATCGCGATTCTAACTACAATAATAAAGAAAACAAAAGAAAAGGACTGCACGCATTAGCCTGCAGCCCTCTAAATTTGATTAGTACCCAGCAGTTCTTTTCGTACTTCTAACTTTGCACTTAGTACTTCTTTAAGCTCTGCGTTTTCTTAACAGAGCAAGTACTCCAAAGCCAAGTAAGGCAATCGTTGCCGGCTCAGGAATACTAGCCATGCCGTTGATGCCGGTCGGAGGTACACATTGCATAGTCCAGGCGAAAGTAGCACCGGCATCAAGTAAGCTAATCGTATAAACATCCTCTGCAACGCCAACAGCACCTCTACCACCATAAAGAACACCGTTTTCATCGAAGGCCAGCCCGTATATCTGTGTTAACCAATCCGTCTCAGGGTTGTGGCTTACTTCATGTATTATCCCAATCTCGGTTGCCGCTGGTTTGTCTCCTGTAAGGTCTATTGTATAAAGCCTGTTTTTGGCAGTGCCACTACAGCTTCGGTCCACAGAAGAGAAGTAAAGTACGCCGTCCGGCGAAATCGCAAAATCGCCGGAAGAGTATAAACCAACGTTCCCGACGACATCGGTTGACACATAGCTACCTGCATCATCCAGGTTTATTCTCCAGAGCTTCTTTTTGTCGTTAGACATGAAAAGTAGTGACGTTTCACTTTCAGCCACCAGAGCATTTTTGAATCCCGTTCCCCCCATCCCGAGGTTCCAGCTATCCAATAGATGACCATCATCAACATCAAAGCGATAAAGCGCAGGGCATCCACTGCCCGTTATCGTATAGAGCCGAGACCCGCTTGGTGTTATAGCGATGTCGGTCATCCTCTTACCGGTGCCGGCATTCAAGATTACCTCATCATGGGGAGCTTTGGAATCCATAACGACTATTTTGCTTGAGTAACCACCCCAGAAGGACCTGTAATCATCAACTACATAAATCGGAATGGCAAATGCAGATGTGCTTATACTAATTATAGTTAGTACGATTACCACACTGAACCATATACTTCTCATCTTCCTCTCTCCTCTTCATTCTTTTTTTCAAACTAAATTTTGCTTTTTTCTAAGGGGAAAAAGCTTGAAAAAAGATATGGAATACTCTCAACCCCTTCTTCTTCAACAACCCCTTCTTCGATTATTTCTTATTATACGGAACTTCCCCACAAGAAGTCAAGAAAAAATCACAAAAGGTCGCAGAGAATCAGGAAATTTTTGAACCATTTTCCAAACTGCTTACAGGTATTCGAATGGTCCCATAAAAAAGTCAAGTCAATCTGTTTTTGCAGGCAGGGTAGAGAACTTATCATCTCGCCGAGGCATGGGTCGCGATTATCGGACAGATGGAACTATACAACCGTTATGCACACCTGCAGCAAAATTGACCAGTCACGAAGCAACGACCCTAAAATGAACGCCCTGTTGGGTGAGTTGACAAGACAAATCACGCAACCCCCAAAAGCCCCGTAAGCTTAAAAATGGCAGATAGTAAATTGCAAATGGCGGTGGGCGATTAGCGAGAAGCAAATAGTGCTGTAAAAACAAAAAACGGCCTGCAAGAGTGTTCCTACAGGCCGTTAATTGTTAATCCATTAAGTTCTTGGCTGTTCTTTATCGAACTCCCCAGACCAGAGAAAATTCAGCAAAATCCAGGAAATTGACAGTGTCATCTTCATCCTTGTAGAGATCGCCTGGAACGTCCGGGCCGGTAAGAAGCCAGTTTTCACATATTACCGCAACATCACCCCAGCCAATAGTGGCGTCACAGTCCAGATCATAAGGGTTGTAAGCGGCGTAATTTTGGTCTGCAATGTCCGAGAGAACGTCAAAGTAGGCGACTCTGTTCGGGTCGAATGTGTAGTTCTCCTTTGTCGGCGTAACTGTGCCGGACCAGTTGTAGTCAACCCACACTTCATAGTAGCCATTGGCATCGGAGTTATCATGGCCTCCTCCATTGTCAGTGCTAACCAACACACCCTTTATAGGCACTTCGCATTCATTCTTTATGTAACCGGTGATTCTGTAGGTAAGCAAAGTCCCTGTGTAATCCTGGCTTGCAGTATAATCCTCGTTGACATCCTCGTAGTATATGCTGTTCGGCTCAAACACATAAGCGTATTTCGTGGGCACGACCTCGCCCGACCAGTTGTAGTCGACCCAGACTTCGTAGTAACCGTTTGTGTCCGTAGTGCAAGATCCGCCGCCGTACTTGCTCGTCCAGGCACCGCCGCCGTTTTCAGCAGAGACATTCACATCATTTATAGGTGTAACATAGTCAGGTTCAAGAACGTAGCCGGCAATGACAAACGTCCACAATGTAGCCGTATAGTCCATGTTGTTGTAATCATGCGTGACGTTGCTGTACGTATCGCTGTTGGGTTCAAAGACATAGCCTTCTTTGTCCGGAGTGACAATACCTGACCAGCCATAGTCAACCCACAATTCGTAATAGCCGTTGGAATCTGTCACAGCGTTTACGTCGTTGTAGTCAGTGAATATTGAGACACCATCAACCGGCGTATTGCCGTCCGGCTCGAGTACGTAACCCGAAATCAACAAAACATGCTGCGAGAATGTAACGTGGACAGTATGACTGGCAGTTATGTTGCTCAGCAGGTAGCTATCACCGCCTACCTGGACACTGTTGCCGTCAACGGTCCATTCATCTACCTCGTAGCCGGTATCGGGCGTTGCAGTAAAGCCGAGACTGTCGTTGTAATCGACTGTAGTATCGCCTGCCGGAGCTATTGAGCCGTTGGCACCGGATGTTCCGGTAACGATATACTGCAATATCGTAAAGGTTACATTGACCGTATGGTCATCGGTTATATTACTCAGCGTATAGCTGGTTCCACCGCTCTGGACACTATTGCCGTCAACGGTCCATTCATCTACCTCGTAGCCTGTATCAGCAGTTGCTGTAAATCCGAGACTGTCGTTGTAATCGACTATCGTATCTCCTGCCGGGGCTATTGAGCCGTTGGCACCGGATGCGCCGGTAACTATATACTGCAGAATCGTAAACGTTA
>CAZTWR010000026.1:3940-14545 GCA_964618055.1 uncultured Pirellulales bacterium
GAGCCGTTGGCACCGGATGCGCCGGTAACTATATACTGCAGAATCGTAAACGTTACATTGACCGTATGGTTGGCCTGGATGTCGGTCAAAGTGTAGCTATCACCGCCTACCTGGACACTGTTGCCGTCAACGCTCCACTCATCGACCTCGTAGCCTGTATCAGAGACTGCAGTAAAGCCGAGACTGTCGTTGTAATCGACAATAGTATCGCCTGCTGGGTCTATCGAGCCGTTGGCACCCGATGTGCCGGTAACGGTGTACTGCAGGATCGTAAAGGTTACATTGACCGTATGGTTGGCCTGGATGTCGGTCAAAGTGTAGCTATCACCGCCTACCTGGACACTGTTGCCGTCAACGCTCCACTCATCGACCTCGTAGCCAAGGTCGGCGGTGGCTGTAAACGATAAATCGTCACCATCATTAACTATGGTGTCGCCGTTAGGATCAATTGAACCATTGGGTCCAGCTGAAGATGTAATGGTGTGTTGCGTTGGGCCAACTTGAGAGTGGACAGTAACGCTCACGTAATCGTGAAACGTATCCTCGCTGGCCGCATCATCGTAAATCAAGAGGGTAATCTGGCCGGTGGGCGAAATGTAGTTGCTGACGTTGGTGGTGACCGAGCCACTCAGGATAAAGTCCGCATTGCCGCTGCCGTCAGCCATAAGGTTGTTATTGCCATAGAGCCCCGCGCCATTGCCCCAGTTGCCCTCGACGTAGTCCCAGATATAGAGTTCCATGTGGTGGGTGGCGTCACCGTATCCTTCCCACGACGCATCGATTTGCACTATGTCGCTGGGGTTCTCGGCGATGTTGAACTCTACCCTCAGCGTTGATTCATCATTATAGCCCTCGTCGGGGTTGATGTAGCGGTTGGTGTCACTATCGCCGCCGGTAGCGTCAGAGTAGGCCAGACGGTCATATGCGTCAGCTTGTTCATCAGTCACTTCCGTACAGGTGTCGGGACAGTTTTCGCGATCTCCATCCAGCTCAGACCAGGAGTCACTGTACGTTCCGTAGGCGAAGTGGTCGACGCCGGCCCCGCTGCTGAAGTCGTAGACTGTCATGGGTGGCTGAACGGGGGTAGTGGCGGATTCGGCGCTGGACCAGCCGGTTTCGTTCTGGGCGGTGGCACTGTCGCGTGCCTTTACCCTAAACGTATATTCGGTTTCGGGGCTGAGACCTTCGGCCACATAGGTTTCACTTAGTTGCCAACCACTATTGGCGTCGCCATAGTTGGTACATTCGAAGTAATAGTACACAGGCGGAGTATCGTCTGTAGCTGTCGTTGCCGTCATAGTAATTGAGGTCGGCCCTGTTGCGCTTGGCAGCGAAGCCCAGGTCATCAGGCTCGGCGTCGGCGGTGTAAGGTCAGGTGTGTATGTCGCGGTGTAGTCCTGATTTGTCTGGTCGGTGGTAACATCAGTATATGCTCTGCTGCTTGGGTTGAAAGTGTAATCTGTTTTTGTCGGCGTGACCGTGCCGGACCAGCCGTCGGGCACGGAGACTTCGTAGTAGCCATCAATGTCGGTTGTATCAGAGCCTCCACCGTTATTTGCGTCAACCGACACACCTTCAATTGGTGTAAGGTCAGACTCCAGAATGTAGCCGGAAATTACCAGGTCAACGGCGATAGTAGGCGTGTACACGTGCTTCATAACGCAGTGAATTGCACCCGCTGCACTGATAATCGAGGAGCAGTCAATTTGAATGATTTCGTGGTCAGGCATAGCAGCTTCAAAGACGGCCAGCGCCATTGCATTCTGAGAGCTGTAGCCGCTGTATTCCGGAATGAAGACCTTGTTATTTACGATTGCCGCATTGGTATATGTATAATGTGTGCCGCCGCCGCTTACCCAGGCGGGTGTGCGGTGCACGGTGTAGCCCATTGCCTCCAGGTCGGCTGTAGCGCCATCTGTTATAGTTTTGCCTGTACCGCTGCTAAACTCGGATACGAGAATGTTGGTATCTGAAAGGGGCAGCAGCCACATATCAATATGACCAGTGGAGTCAATACCGGAAGGCAGCCTATCCCAGATTGTCACGTTAACGTTATGAAAGTCATAAAAGAGGTCTTTAATGTCTTGCTCACTATAGCCGGAGTTTTCATTGAGAACCAAAGTACTCATAAAGGCATTACCGTCGGAAACAGCGTGGAAGTTGCCTCCGCCGTGTTCAAGACCGATGTCGTAAAGCGGATCATTCCAGTGGCTGGCCAGCCATGCCGGTAAGCCATCATCGTTTGGACGGGGGCGATTATACTCGAAGTCCAGGAGTACCCGGCTGGCGTCCTCGTAATAATAGCGCGGGCCGTAATCGCGAATCCAAACCGTGTCTGTAGTGCGGACAAGGAACTCAACATTACTCATATCAGCACCGGCATTTGTCAACGTAGTCGTGACGCTTGATCGCTCACTGGTACTGTCAACTACCACGTACACAGTTGCGTTCGTATCGGGCTGGCTGACTTCGACAACGAAATCTGTCAGCAGTGACGTGTAGCCCTCCCATGCCACTAACACGCCGTCGAGCTGCTCATACTCGGCGGGTGTCCAGACCGTACCTGTTGGCGGGAGCGTTGCCGCTAAAGGTTCCACTTCCAAGAGTCCAAGAGCGCGCATTTCCTCCTGTTCATCCAACCACTGCTGTTCCTCCGGCGTCATATAAGCGGGCAGTCCGTTAGGATAATTTTCCGCAATGCTTTCGAGTACATCAGGCGGCATTGTCGGCATTTTACCTGCGTATGCGACAAGAGGCAGTGAGAATACCACCAAAGTGCACAAAGCCAGCAGGCCGACCATTGATTTTACTTTTGCTGTTGTTAAGAACCGTTTCATCACTCTTACCTCCCTATAAATTTTGGACAAAGAATTTTTTTTTGCCGGTAGCGCCCAATGCGCAGACCCAGCCCGTACATCCTTGTGTGGGAATACAGGTCAGATTGGACTTTCCATCCAGCCCGTTTCTTCATCCGTGAATGTAAAGTAAAAAAACCAAAGCCGAACTCGGCTTTGGTTTTTGCCTGCTTTACTCAGTTAATGAAGAACGTATGAAATAGGGCTCCAGAACTCTGTCTCCTTCTTACAATTGAAGACAAACTTCCTCTTTTTCCCGCCAATAAGCGGGAAAGCTTGAGATGAAACTACGGATAGCTTCCTCACCACTTCTCCTCATAAGCTTAAAGCCTAGTAATAGCTTATCAAACTACCGGCGATAAAATCAAGAAAATTATTGGACTTTTTATTTTTTGTGTCAGGACAAGTCATTTTTCCTGAAAAAGGCATTTCTAAGGTCAAAAAGCGTTATTAGCTTTGCTAATACTACATAATATAATGGAGGAGATTATTTTTCCCCTTGTTGTGGAATTGGCAGGCCGAGTTCAGCAAGGACCTTTTTCATATCTTCCCAGACCCTTCTGCGGTTCTCCTGAGAATAGTTTCGTAAAAGATAGGCGGTGTGATACGTCGCCATAAGCTTTATAGGCGGCCTGCCAAGGCCAGCGTAGTATTCGTGAAATTGGCCACGCAATTGGCCAATCGATTTGTTGGTGTTTAACAAAGTCCTGGCTGCAGGAGCGCCCAGAGCTACAATAATCTCAGGATTTATTATCTCAATCTGCCTTTGAAGGTATGGAAAACAATTTATTATTTCCTCTGCGCGAGGGTCGCGATTGCCCGGCGGTCGACACTTCAGGATGTTGGCTATGAAGACATCGCTGCGTTTTAGTCCACAAGCTGCGATTACCTTATCCAGTAGTTTTCCGGCTCTTCCGACGAAAGGTCGTCCTTGCGCATCCTCGTCAGCTCCGGGGCCTTCACCGACAAAAAGTATGCGAGCGTTTGGGTTACCCTCGCCCGGCACGGTATTTGTCCGCAGCGACCCTAAGGGGCATTTGCGGCACTGGCTAACTTCATCGGCGATTTTTTTAAGCTCTGCATCTGCGTTGTCCCGCTGCTGCGGTTTGGGTTGCGAAGCTTTAGCCTTGGTTGTAAAGCCGCCGGTAAAAAAGTCATCCATCTCAAGGTGCTGGTGGATGGCTCTGTTAATGTCCGCTTCTTTTTCCATTGTGGGAAATTATAATGGTACTTTTAGAGTTGTGCAATAAAAAAGGATGCCCGTTGGCAAAGGCATCCTTTCAGAATCCGCTGTCATGATTTCTTTATATAAAAAGAACAGAAACACAAATTTGCAAATCGAAAAATCCCGTCTCTTAAATATTATTCACGAGCTACTATTCGTAGAAGGTACCGTGAAAAGCATCTCTACATTCTTAATTGCCTCCGCATAACAACTTGCAATATTTTTCACCATTTCGTGGGGAACAATTTTTATTTTGCATTTTAAGGATTTAGATTGCCGGCTGAAATAGTCTTTTAGGATATCAAATTGTTCCTGGGAAAGTTGTTTTCTCTCGTCAACGGGTTGGCGTCCGAAAGCTATGTAAACCCGTGTGCCTTCTGGTTCAAGCTTTCGCCTTAGAACATCCACTTCACATGTTTGGTCACATCCCGTACACATCATCAGCCCCACCAATTCATCAAACTTCACAAACATATCGCATTTGGTACATTTGAGGTCAAAATGAAAGGATTCATCACTTTCCATAAAATTCCAAAAATGATTTTCCTCATGACATGGTTCCAAAGGCGGCTTATTATGAAAGGTAAAGCAGGTAGATACCTTACCGCAATGAAAACATTGTTTCATTACAATTAAACCGCTGGTGACATTAACCATTTCCCATAAGTGTGAGCATTTTTCTTTCTGCATATTTCTCCCCCTGTCATAAATATAACCAGGTTCATTAGATTAACGGTCTGGATTGCCTCACCTTATAAATTCTACATGAAATGGTTGTTGCTACTTTGCAAAAAAAAACTAATAGAAAGCATAAAACAAACTAATAATTTATTAAAGAAATACTTGTTGGCAGCAAGTGCCCCTTTAGAGATATAAGGACGGTCTTTTTATACAAGGCCTTGGTCGAGCATTGCATTTGCAACCTTAATAAATCCGGCGATATTAGCACCGACGACGAGATTACCTGGACAGCCATACTCTTCAGCCGCCTCATAGCTCTGCTTATGGATGGCAATCATAATATTGTGTAGCCGCTCATCTACTTCCTCGTGTGTCCAGGAAAGACGTATCACATTCTGCGACATTTCCAAGCCGGAAGTAGCGACGCCTCCGGCATTTGCTGCCTTGCCGGGGCCGTACAGTATCTTATTGGCAAGGAACTGTTGGATAGCCTCGGGTGTGCTTGGCATATTGGCCCCCTCCACGACAAGATAGCACCCATTCTTGAGTAGCGTTCTCGCATCGTCGCCACTAATTTCGTTCTGGGTTGCACTGGGGAAAGCGCAGTCGCATTTAATGCCCCAGGGCCATTTGCCCTCGAGATACTCGACACCGAATTTCCCGGCATATTCCTTAATGCGCCCGCGTCGCACGTTCTTCAGTTCCAACACAAAGGCAAGTTTCTCATCATCAATCCCGTCCGGGTCATATATTGTGCCATTGGAGTCAGAAAGGCTGACAACTTTTGCGCCGAGCTGGTTGAGTTTTTCTATGGTGTACTGGGCTACATTCCCGGAACCTGAGACTGCACAGACCTTGCCCTCGAAGTTTTCGCCACGGGTCTTTAGCATTTCTTCGGCGAAGTACACACAGCCGTATCCTGTCGCTTCTGTGCGAATGAGTGAGCCGCCCCAATCAAGGCCTTTGCCGGTGAAGACACCGGTGAACTCATTGCGAAGACGTTTATATTGACCGAACATATATCCAATCTCTCGACCACCAACTCCGATGTCACCCGCGGGGACATCGGTATTCGGACCGACATGGCGGAAAAGTTCGTTCATAAAGCTCTGGCAAAACCGCATAACTTCGTTGTCGCTCTTGCCCTTGGGGTCGAAGTCTGCACCGCCTTTGCCTCCACCCATTGGTAGAGTAGTAAGAGCATTTTTGAAGACCTGCTCGAATCCAAGGAATTTGAGAATACCGGCATTTACGGTAGGATGGAATCTGAGGCCGCCCTTGTATGGACCAAGCGCACTGTTGAACTCAAACCGAAACCCTCGATTGATGTGAATGTTGCCCTTATCATCCTGCCATGGCACGCGGAACATAATCTGTCTTTCCGGTTCAACAATCCTATCAAGGATTTTGGCATCGACATACTCAGGATGCCTTTCAAGGACAGGCCCTAAGCTGTCCAGCACTTCTTTTACGGCCTGGTGGAATTCTACCTCGCCGGGGTTACGTTTGAGAACTTGCTCGTAAACGGCTTGTGTAACAGTGTTCGCTGCCATTTGAGAAACCTCCGATAAAAAAAATTAAAGTTTCTGTTTTCTATGACCAGCCTTTATAATAAGCTACACTAATAAAAAATCCAGATAATTGCTTTGAAAACAGCTAACAGATGCGATAATATACTATTTCGATGACGCAAGGCAAGGGATTAATAATAATATAATCTATCAGAGGAGCTTATAATGCATATAGAAACGCTCAAGATATTCTGCGATTTGGTTGAGCTGGAAAGCTTCTCAAAAACTGCGGAAAAGCATCTTCTAAGCCAATCTGCGGTTTCTCAACAACTTGCACAACTGGAATTAACCCACAAGTCTCAACTGCTGGATAGAAAAAAAAGACCTCTGGAACTGACTGCAGCGGGACAGCTGTTTTATGATGCCTGCAAAGACATCGTTGAAAGATATGAGCAACTCAAAAGTGAATTGAACGCCTTGCAGAAATCTTCCGCAGTAAGAATAAACGTGGCTGCGATTTACAGTATCGGTATGCACGCTCTGCCGGACTATGTCAAAAAATTTATGGTCAACTACCCTGATGTTAATGTTCACATTGAATATTTAAGCTCAGTCAAGATTTACGAAATGGTTTTATCCGGTGAGGTTGATATTGGTCTTGTAGCTGTGCCGAGGCGGGATAAAAGACTGGACGTATATGATTTTCAGGATGAGCCATTGGTTTTGGTCTGCAGTCCTAAGCATCCTTTGTCAGATGAATCACAAATCGATATCCATAAAGTGCGATTCGAGAGATTCATCGCCTTTGAGAAGAATGTTCCTACTCGAATTTGGATAGACAGCATCTTACAACGTTACAATATTGTTGTTCGGCCGGTGATGGAATTCGACAACATTGAAACCATCAAACGAGCAGTGGAAATAAACTCAGGGATAAGCATATTGCCTCAGACGGCAATAGTTCAGGAACTTAGCAGCGGAACTCTAAAGGCGATACCCTTTTCAAATGAAAATTTTGTCAGGCCGACCGGCATAATCGTTCGCAAGGATAAAATTTTAGGCCAAGCCGGCCGATACTTTGTCGAGTTACTACGCAAATCAGATTAATCGACACCCGAATTCTATGTCAATTAAAGCTGTAATATTCGATTTGGATGGTACAATAACGCAGCCATTCTTTGACTTTGACGCCATCCGCGAAGAGATGGGGTTGGACAGAAATTCCGGGCCGATCCTGGAGGCGATGGAGAAAATGACGCCACAGCAGCGAAAACACGCTGAAGAAATACTACATTTTCACGAGCAGAGAGCAGTAACAGAGTCCAAGCTTAACGCTGGCGCAAGACGGACACTTTCGTCACTTCGCAAAGCTGGTATTCGTGTTGGGATATTGACACGTAACAGGCGAAGTAACGCCCTTGCTATTGGCCGGAAGCATAACTTGAAATTCGATATCATTGTTGATAGAGAAGACGGCCCGGTCAAACCGGATGCGTTCGGTGTGTTGCGAATATGTCAGCAGTTCGGTGTAAGGCCGGAAGAAACTTTGGTGGTGGGCGATTATCTTTTCGATTTGCTATGCGCTAAGGCTGCAGGTGCTGTTGCGGCGCTGCTGGCTAATAATAAGCAGGCTGATGAATTTGCTGAACATGCGGATTTTTGTATTGAAACAATAGACCAGATACTGCAAATTATTGAAGATAAAAAAGATGAACCAAAAGGTTTGGCTGGTGAATAAAAAGATAATAATGAAGGTTTTTTTTCTGCTGTTAGCAACGGTGAGTACTTGCTGGGCGGTGGGGTGCACGGAAAGTTTAGCCGGCTCTAAAGCTGAACGAGCAGATGCTAATTCGGTAGCTAAGCCACAGGTAGAGGTGGTTTTAGAACGATTAAAGAAGCAAACCGCCGAGCTAAAATCCTATCAGGGACAAATTGAATATCGGTTCATCCAGCCGATACTCGAATCAGAAACGCTCAGGAAAGGTATTCTATATTATCAAAGGTCAGATGGGAAATCGGCGCTGAGGATAAATTTTGAAACACTTAAGCAAGATGATGAGGAGGAACAGAAATACATCGAGCAGTATATCTTCGATGGTATCTGGCTTACGCATATCGATTATCAAATTAAAGAAGTTAAGCGTTATCAAAAAGCTGAGCCGAACGAGCCGGTGGATGCCTTTGAATTGGCCAGCGAAAATTTTCCCATAATCGGCTTTAGCAAAGTAGAAGACCTTAAAAAGGAGTTTGAAATAAGGTTAGTTGAGCAGCAGGGGGGTGGAGCGAAGGATTTTATTCAGTTACACTTGAAAGTTAAGGCGGATTCGACTTATAAAGATGATTATAAAACTGTCGATTTTTGGGTTGATAAAGAATTGCATCTGCCGGCTAAAATAGTTGCCGTCTCTACTGAAGAGGACATCTATGAAATAGAATTTCTCCAGCCGAAGGTAAATAAAAAAATAGATAAAAAGGTATTTGAGTTGGCGATTCCCAGCGACTTTGGTAAGCCGGAAATAATTTTTATGAAAGAAAAACAATAGTTAAGCAGTTGTTAAAACATCAATGGGGTACAATAAATAACAAGAAAGGGAGAAAGATGAAAAAGGGTAAGCGGAAAAAACCTTCGACTAAGGGGAGGCTGGTCAAGGGATATATACCTCCGATATCAAAAGGATTCCTTGAGTTTGACACATTTCGCAAAGGCATGGGAGATATACTAAAGGGCAACTCTGGTGTGTACGTCTTGTACAAGAAGAAAAAGTTGTATTATGTGGGGATCGCAAAAGACTTATTCTGGAGACTTCATCATCACACGAGGGACAAGCATAAAAACAAGTGGGACAAATTCAGTGCTTTTATAATAGGCCGTGGCAGTTACCTAAAGGATATTGAAAGTATGATTCATAGAATCTCTGAGACCCCAGCTAACGTTGCCAAAGGACAGTCCAAAGAGCATTACCAGTACGACAACAAAATAAAAAAGATGGTAAAGGAAATCTCCAAGATAGTGCGGGGCATCCAAAAGTCATGATGGCTAAACGTGCTGATGACTATTCTGGGGCAAAATAGAAATGGGAACAAGCGTTTGGTAGAAAGGGTTGAAAGATGGCGAAAGGGATAGTGATTTATTATTCGAGAAGTGGTAATACAAAGGAGATGGCGGAGATAATAGCCAAAGCGATGAATGAAGCAGGTTTGAAAACCGACTGCAAGGTCGTCAATAAAGTGAAAGCGGAAGATTTGCTCGGCTATGATGCGATTGTTGTCGGCTCGCCGACCTACTACGGGCAAATGGCTGGGCCGATAAAGCAGTTGTTTGATGACTCGGTAACCTTCCACGGTAAGCTCGACGGCAAAGTAGGTGCGGCGTTCTCAAGCGCAGCAAATATCGGCGGCGGCAATGAAACAACGATTATGGGCATAATAGAAGCAATGCTCATCGCCGGCATGGTTGTCCAGGGTGACCCACAAGGTGACCACTACGGGCCAGTATCTATTGGTAAGCCCGATGATAGGGTTAAGCGACAATGCCAGCACCGTGGCCAGAGAATCGCAGAACTGGCGAGAAAACTGGCGTCTTGACAAGCAAAAAAATATTTGTTTTTTTGCAAAAAAAAGCCATTTTTCTTTGACAAACCAACAGCAGGCAGTTAAGTTTTTAGCGATTTTAAGCTGAAAATAGCAATTTTAACCTACAAAGTGGAGGTTTACTTTGATGCAAGAATACGAAGACCTCAAAGCACTGGTCGCAGAAACTGAAGCTGACATTAGCAAAGCCGAGGGTGGAAACAAGGCAGCAGGGACCCGCGTTCGCAAGCAAATGCAGAAAGTTAAGCAGGCTTCTCAGCTTGTTCGCAACCGCATTCTTGAAGTCAGGTCAGCCCAGTAAAAGCATCTTAAGTATTTGTAAAAGCTGAATACAGTGCATATTTCGGCTTGGCTGCGGCTAAAAGAGTTATTTTGCCGCGACCGGGGCGGGTATTAGCGTTTTTGAATGCGCAGAGCATTTCTGCATTGGGGTCCGTTATGCCACCCGAATTATTGTTTGATTTGACTCAAATAGATCTGACGGCAAAGCCCATCTTCGACAAAGAAGCGATTGGCAAAATAAATCCCCAAAGATTTGAGATGCAGCAGCTCGACGGCATTCTTTGGTACGACAAGGAAAAATTTCTGGTTTTGGGTTATAAGGATGTAACGGAGAGTGAATTCTGGGTTCGTGGCCACATTCCAGACCGGCCTCTGATGCCGGGGGTAATAATGATAGAGGCGGCAGCTCAGCTTTTGAGTTTTTTCGTAAGAAAGATTTATGAAGTAGACGCATTTATCG
>CAZTWR010000027.1:0-1169 GCA_964618055.1 uncultured Pirellulales bacterium
ATGCTTTCTGAAGCCTTCGATATTTTTTAAACTGCCGGTACTGAGATTATCAATAACTGCTGCCTCATGCCCGTCTCTCAGTAGCCGCTCTGCCAGATGGGAACCTATAAATCCTGCTCCACCTGTAATAAGACCTTTCATATAAGCCTCAATAGTGAATAATCAATCTCCCTCCACAGACTCCGTCCCCGTCGGTTGCGCTAAGAAACGCAACACTATGGGCTTTGTATCTAACTGTCCTGTGCGGAGACTTCTTTCAGCAGCCAGGTGTGCAGATTTGACCCAGAGCCTTTGTATAACATAAGTATCGACAAATAAAGAACATAGCTTTAGTAAAGGCAAACCTCCAACGAATTTTAACTGCTGATTTTGTGTAAAAAACTATACGTCTCCAGAACCTGAGAAGTTCGTAACACACAGCTTATTTTCAAAGTCAAAAATCACCTTTTTTATCGGTCCTTTTCTTAAGGTCCCCTGCCCAATACACCTATCTCCCATAAATTCGAAGGAGGATATTGATATGATATGACTTCTGTGACAAATTCTTCTTTCGATTTTTACTCTTTGTTCTACTGCCCGTAATATGAGCAGTAGGTCTTATCGGTTTCCCAGATTGTTACACAATGCAGCGCCGCTTCGCCAAATTTGCCCACCAACTTCCCCCACGCAAAAGCTGCAATATTCTCCACAGTCGGGATTGCTTTGGCAAGATATGGCACATCCACGTTCAAATTCTTATGGTCGACCAGTTTTATAAACTCATCGTCCACCACTCCTTCAAAATCGCCAATACAAAGACCATCCTTGCTTGCCTGCCTCTTTATCGTAACCTCAACAACATAATTATGCCCATGACCAGAGGGGTTTGCGCATTTGCCGAAAACCTTCTGATTGCGTTCATCTGAAAAATCGTTGTTCCAAAGCTTGTGCGTCGCCGCAAATTCGAATTTCTCACTAAAATAGCTCATCTTGCAATTTTCGCAGTCAACCGTTATCTTTCTGAAAGGATTCAGCGCCAGGCTCAATTCTCTCAACGTCGCCGTCCCGAACTTATCGGCCAATTGTCCCCACGCCGATTTTAAAAGTTTTGTTACTTCGAAAAACCCAATATGTTTGCCCTGCCGAAAGTCTTCTCTTATCTGCCGGGCAAATATCGGCACAACGTATTT
>CAZTWR010000027.1:1269-14499 GCA_964618055.1 uncultured Pirellulales bacterium
TGCCCTGCCGAAAGTCTTCTCTTATCTGCCGGGCAAATATCGGCACAACGTATTTCCGCACATTCTTGTCAACCTCGTTTACGTTAATGACAAATCCCGTAGTCGGCTCAACCTCACCAGCCAGCGCGACAGTCAATTCAAAAAATATTGACAGCCCTTCACCTGCTGGCTTGGATACAAACGGATTAAAACCACTGCTATCCTCGGGTAAAAAGGGATTAATCGAAAACCGCACCAACCTTGATAGTTTATGCATAAGCAAAAACTTCTATTTGTTACCCTTGTGCATCAAACTCATAATCTCACTTCGGCTTTTCGGGTCTCTCCTAAATATCCCACGAAGCGCCGAAGTCACCATTACCGAGCCGGGTTTTTTAACCCCTCGAATGGTCGTACAGCTATGCGATGCCTCCAGCACTACCGCAACACCCCGTGGTTTTAAGCTATTCATTATAAAGTCAGCTATCTGGTCCGTAAGTTTTTCTTGGATCTGCAGTCGATGGGCAAAACAGTCAACAATACGGGCCAGCTTGCTAACCCCGAGCACTACCCCTGCTGGCAGGTACGCAACATGAGCTGAGCCGATAAATGGCATTAAGTGATGTTCGCAAATACTGTAAAAAGATATGTCGCGCAGCAGAATTATCTCGTCGTAGTCCTCGGAAAAAACTCCGCGGAGATGTTGTTTGGGGTCCTCACGCATCCCGGCCAACAGCTCGGCGTACATATTTGCTACTCGTGCTGGTGTCCCCTTTAGCCCTTCACGCTCAATATCTTCACCTATAGCTAAAAGTATTTCTTTGACCGCTTCCTTAATCCTTTCGATATCTACTTTTGCCTTATTTTTTGAATACATATTTTTACCTTCTTACTTGGTAATATTCATAAGATACCTCGTCAGCAACCGCACGCCGAACCCGCTCGAGCCTTCTGTTGTGTATTCCGTGGCCTTGTCGAACATTTCCGTCCCCGCTATATCCAGATGAACCCATTTTGCGTTACCTACAAACTGCCTCAAAAAGGCCGCCGCCGTGCAGGCTCCGCCCCATTTACTGCCGGTATTCTTGAGGTCGGCTATCTTGCTCTTCATCTCCTCTGCGTACTCATCGCCGCTCGGCATAGGCCAGACTTTCTCTCCACTTTCTTTTGCTGCTGTTTGTAATTGTTTCATTAGTCTCTCATCGTTTCCCATCAGCCCAGCCATATATTTGCCCAGAGCAACCCTGCAGGCACCGGTTAACGTCGCTATGTCAATGATAATATCACAGTTTTGCTTAACAGCATAGGCAAGTCCGTCGCAGAGTATCATTCTGCCTTCGGCATCGGTATTCACTACCTCAACGGTTTTGCCGCTGAAGGTGGTGATAATATCGCCAGGCCGATAGCTCGTCCCGCTTGGCAAATTTTCCGCTGATGGAATTATGCCGAAGACATTGAGGGCAAGTCTTAATTCTGCCACCGCTTTCATTGTGCCTAAGACGGTGATTCCACCGGTCTTATCCAATTTCATCTCATCCATTTTATCCGCATGCTTAATGCTTAGCCCGCCGGAATCAAAAGTTATCGCTTTGCCCACCAGAGCAATCGTGGGCCGACCGCTCGCTGCTTTACCGAGGGGGCTATATTTCAAAACAATAAATCGGGGAGGACTTTGAGACCCGGAACCGACTGCAAGCACCCCCCCCATACCCCTTGCAGCCATCTGTTTTTCATCAAAAACCGTACAGGTCAGTCCTGCTGTAGTTTTTGCTACCCTTTTTGCTTCTGCTGCAAGCTCCGGTGGATTTATTATATTTCCCGGCCGATTCGCCAACGTCCGCGCATAACTTTGCGCTCTACCGATAATAATCCCTCTCGAAAGGCCTTTGTTTAACTTTGTTGTTTTTGCTGAATCAGAATCTATTACTTCAGCGCTGAGTGAATTCAACCGCCCGTCTTCATCCTTAGTGACGAACTCGTCATAGCGATAGCTGCCGAAATATGTCCCCTCTGCCATTGCCTGACCCATTGCGCGCAAATCAAATCGTCCCTCGAATGCTCTATGCAACGCCAGGCTGACAGTTTTTACTCTCATTTCTACTGACTTTTTTGCTGCATTGGCCGCCGCCTTGCGAACCGTGTCAAGTGTCGCTTTCTTTCTCTCACCTAAGCCAACCAGCAGAACCCTCTTTGCTCCTATGCTTTCATTGCCGTAAACGACAGCGCTGGTTCCATCTTTGCCTTTGAAATCGCCCAGCTTAATCACTCGCCCAATGGCACCTCCGAGCTTCCGGTTAAGCTCCGCGTTTAATTTGTCCAGCTCTTTGGTGTCGTAAAACTGTCCTACTGCGAGCAAATCTGTTTTGCACCTGCTGAAATCAACTCTTTGTGTTTTTAGTTTAATGTTTATAATTTCTTTCATTTATATTAGCCCTTATTCTTCCTCGCCTTTGTTATTGGTTCTCTATTTTTATTTTTGGTTCTATACCTAAGATAGCTCTCGATAAATTCATCAAGGTCTCCATCCAGCACTGCATCTACATTGCCCGTCTGGAAGTCTGTTCGATGGTCCTTAACCATCTGATATGGCTGCAGCACATAGCTTCGTATCTGATTTCCCCAGGCTATTTCACCCTTATTGCTGTATAGTTTTGCAAGTTCAGCATCGCGTTTTTGCTGCTCGAGCATATAGAGTTTTGCCCTGACCATTTTCATCGCCTGTGCCCTGTTCTTGTGCTGGCTCCTTTCGTTCTGGCATTGCACCACGATACCGGTCGGTTTATGTGTAATCCGAACCGCTGAGCTTGTTTTATTTACATGCTGCCCTCCTGGCCCACCGGCACGGTAGAAATCAATCTTCAAATCATCCTCGTTTATTTCAATATCCATATCGTCATCAAATTCCGGAATGCAGTCAACCGCTGCAAAGCTCGTATGTCGCCGGTTCTGCGAATCAAATGGACTTATTCTAACGAGCCTATGCACCCCGGTCTCGCACGACAGCTTGCCGAACGCAAAAGGTCCACTGACCCGCAGAGTCACTGACCGCACACCAACCTCTTCACCTGGGGTAATATCAAGCTCCTCGACCCTGTATTTTTCTGTTTCAAAATACCGCCTGTACATTCTAAGCAGCATATTGGCCCAGTCACAGCTTTCTGTCCCCCCAGCTCCTGCGTGAATGCTGAAAAAGCAATTTTTTGTATCCTCTGGCCCACACAATAGCCCCTGCAGTTCGATTTGTTCGCATTGCTTTACCAATCCAGCCAAATCATCTTCTAACTGTTCCAGTTCCTCTTTATCCGACTCAGCTACCGCCATATCGAACAGCTCGACCAAATCTTTAACCTCACGATGAAGCTCCTCCACCGGCTCAATTATTGATTTAAGTGTGCTTAATTGGGAAACCACCGATTGGGCTGAATCAGGATTATCCCAAAATCCTGTCTTGGTCATTTTCTTTTCCAGTTTCGCCAGCTCAGACTTTTTGTTGGACAAGTCAAAGCCAGTCCCGGATTTTCCCAACCCGGGCCAACAACTCTGATATAGCTGATTTTAATTCTGCAGCTTCCATTTGTATTTGGTCTCACATATTTGTCTTAATTAGCTTTGCAGCCTGTTTATATCACATTCTATCAAGATATGCAACGAGTTCATCTTGCCATTGGGATAGGCTCATTGCGGCAAAAGCTGGCCACCAAGGATGCGGTTTACATCTCTTTTGATGTCGGCTTCAGTAACAGGCCAACCAGCGCTGGCAATGTCAAAATACTTCTCAGCTAAAACCTCAGCAATAATCTTGCGAGAGTGTGACCATTTGTAGATTAGCTGGTCGAGTACGCGAGCGTCGCTGTGTTGCGGTATCATGGTAAGCCCGAGAGTTTCGATACGTTCGGCGGTTATTTCGCGAATAATGCTTGGATTATTCAAAAACCACCAGCAGCCAAAGACCATCAGGTTTTTGAACTTGCGTGCGGTAACGCAAAGCTCATGCTGATTTTCACGCGAGAGCATCGTTACGAGGAATCTCACATCTGGCCAATCGCGCGCAAGTTTAGCTATCGTCTCAACATCGGCTTTTCCAACGCCATCACCTGCGAGCCTCAAGGCCGGGTTTAACAATTTCTTGACCCCAATCATCATTGCAAAGGGTAGCTTATATTCACGCGCGATAGGTAGCACGCATTCTAAAATCATTTTTGCTCTGTCCGAGCCATCCTCCACGCTCAAATCTGGTGGTAGTGAGGCCGCGATATATGCCGGATTCATTTTTTCAATCCAGGCTTTGAGAAAATCTTTAGTCGCACTTATTACTTTTGTTTCTATTTTATCGCTTGTTATTTTGAAGCCTTGATTATTTATTTCTTTGCTATGTTGCTGAAAATTATTGAGCATACCATCGATTCGCAACGCAGCCTTGAAACGATTGTCGGTATTACTCCCCTTGTTCCATACCACCTGCTCTTTTTTATCAAAGGGGTCGTTCGTCATAATTACATACTTGACATTAGAGGACTCGAAGACTTTGTTGATATATTGGCCGGTCGAGATTTGCGCAAAATACCTGCGTATTTTGTTGAGGTCTTTGCTGCTCACATCCAGCCCCAGCTCATTAAGGACTGTTACTACCCCGCGAGCGGATTCGCTTATCGGTGAGTTTTTTACAAAAATCTCATCCCAGACAAGCTCAGCCTGCTTCGGTTTCGGCATATTCCAGTAATCTTCATAGTCTAAATCCGGCTTGTATCTGAACAACTCAGCAACAAGATAATGATAGGTTAGAAGTTCATCAATACCCCAAAGCAGTAAATCGCCGAAGGCTTCGCTGTATATATGCGTATGAATATCAGCTATCGGGGTCTCGTCGATGATTTTGGTAACTTGCTTTGCAAGCTTTTTGAAATCCATGTTCCTAATCTCCCGTTTTAGGGTATAGCGTTTAGTCATTGGTATTTAGTACTTGGTCACAGAATAATAGCCAAATTCGTCGGTCAAGTCAACCGAATGTATAGCGGATATCGTCTGGCAAAAAGGATTAACCGTAGAGAACATTCAAAACAGCTCTTTACTCCGGAGCCCTAAAGGTTATAATTTACAAAGCAATTGGCGATGGGCCATGGGTATGACGGTTGCTTTGAAAGGGGGATTAATGCTTGAGATTGGTCAATTATTAAGAGAAACAGGCGATGGCCGAAGTTAGTCCCGATGACGAGATTCTGGAATTCGCTATAGCCAGAGAAGTGGAGGCCAACAATTTTTATATGGCTTTGGCGGAGCGTGTGGCCAGTCCGGAGATACGCAAGCTTTTTGAAGATTTAGCCGAAGAAGAGTTGGAGCACAAAGCCAAACTGGAACTGGAAGTTATGAAGATGGGTAAGGTGTTGTCAGTGATAGAAAAAACTACTATCCCTGAGCACGATTATATTGTATCAGATGACCAGTCATTGCTGGATATGGATTATAAGGACATACTAATGCTGGGAATGGAAAAGGAAGAAGCATCCTTCAGGACGTATGTGAATCTGGTTGCACAGGCTAAAGATGTAGAGTGCAGCGAATTGCTTCTTGCATTAGCAGAAGAAGAGGTCAAGCACAAAATGCGGTTCGAGACCGAATATGATTTATTGCTAAGGGGAAAGCTTGGCTGAAAGTAACGGCTTGTCGGGATGCCCGCCTACGCTGGTTGAAATCCTTCGGCCTTGCTCATTGCTGATTTGTGGTTCGCATTAAATCAAATTTTCAGCCAGTCGGTGTGGAAAATGCCTTCTTTGTCGATGCGTTCGTAAGTGTGTGCGCCGAAATAGTCGCGCTGGGCCTGAATCATGTTGGCAGCCAGTCGGGGGTTGCGATAGCTGTCATAGTAATTCAAAGCCGAACTAAAGGCCGGGACAGGGATACCTAATTCGGCGGCTGTGGAGACTACCTTTCGCCAGCTCTCCTGTGCGTTTTCTACAATCTTTTTGAAGTATGGGTCGAGTAGCAGGTTGGCCAGGTTAACATTGTGGTCATACGCTTCCTTGATTCGGTGCAGAAAGTGTGCTCGTATAATACAACCACCTCGCCATATCATAGCAATACTGCCAAAATTCAATTTCCAGTTATATTCTTTTGCCGCTGCGGCCATCATTGCGAAGCCCTGTGCATACGAGCAAATCTTAGAGGCATAAAGGCCGTCGTGAATAGCTTTTAAAAATTCAGCTTTATCCCCGGTGTATTTCCCGCTCGGCCCTGAAAGCTGCTTCGATGCCGCAACACGCTCGTCTTTGATAGCTGAAATGCAGCGGGCGAAAACGGCTTCTGCAATTGTCGGCGCCGCAACACCCAGAGCCAGTGCAGTCTGGGAAGTCCAGGCGCCAGTCCCTTTTTGTCCTGCTTTATCGAGAATAACTTCTACCAAGGGCTTGCCGGTTTTGCCGTCTTTCTTTGAAAGGATGTCAGCGGTTATTTGAATGAGGTATGAGTCTAAGTCGCCTTTGTTCCAATCCGCGAATACGTCGTGCATTTGGTCGCAGGTTTCTCCAAGGGCATTTTTCATCAAATAGTATGCCTCGCAGATAAGCTGCATATCACTGTATTCGATACCGTTGTGGGTCATTTTGACGAAATGGCCGGCGCCGTCATCACCGATATATGTGCAGCACGGTTGGCCGTCTACTTGAGCTGCTATTTTAGTAAGAATTGGCTCAACAGCCTTATAAGCCTCTTTGCTCCCACCGGGCATTATGGATGGCCCTTTTAGTGCACCTTCCTCTCCGCCCGAGACGCCCGTGCCGATGTACAAAAGACCTTTGTCTTTGAGCTGGTTACATCTCCTTATGGTGTCACCGAAGTAGCTGTTGCCGCCATCAATTATAATGTCGGCTTTTTCGAGGTATGGCAGAATTTGTTCTATAACCATATCCACCGGCTTGCCTGCCTTGACCATAATCATAACCTTTCGCGGCTTGGCCAGGCAGTCAATAAAGTCTTGTACCTCATAAGTGGGAATGATGTTTTTGTCTTTGGCTTGTTCTTCGGCAAATTTTTTAGTTTTTTCGGCCGTGCGGTTATAAACAGCAACAGTAAAGCCCTTACTTTCCATATTCAGGACGAGATTTTGACCCATCACAGCCAGGCCCCAGAGTCCAATATCTGCTTTTGCCATTTCGTACTACCCTTTCTGATTTATTATTGATTAGGAATTGTTGGTATATATCCACTGGACAATCTGTATAGCGTTTCTCCTGCATTATGCACAACCAAAATGCCTTTGTCTTCCTTATTTTCATAATTAGCTATATCAATTTGGTTTGGATTTATGTAACCGAGATTTACCTTTCGACATCGTTCTCTACTAATGCCCGTAGCTAATGCCACATTGATCCTCGGCTTTTCGACGCCGTTGATGTATGTGCCGATGCCTTTAACATGACTCGAGTGTGCCATCACGGCCCGTGGGATACCGGCAAATTTATCCATTTGTTTAAGGAAATAATCCCGGCTGTGGTAACCAATTTTATCAATAACTTTACCGTGTGTATATGAGATTTCGGTGATGTGCGGAGCATAGATAATCAGCATGCCACCGTCGGCGATTATCGGTTCGAGTTTGTACATAACCTTACCAGCCGTCCAGATGTCGTCGTACATCTTCGGTGCGATACCGAGAATGGTTCTATACGGTTTATCTTTATAGACGATGTGCACTTTCTCAGAAAGCTCAGCCGCCTTTTCCCACGCCTCGAGGCAATCTCCGATGAACAGTCCTTTCAGTTTATTGTTGACGGAGACTATGGCAAATAATTTCCGGGGCATTTTTATAAATGAAGCAGCTTTTTCAACCAACTGCCGTGTTAGTGTCCATTTATTGCCGTTTATGCAGGGATTGGTGATAACAGCGCCAAGCCAATGAAAGAAGTTTATGATTTCATCACCTGCGATTCCAGGAAAGATATATTTATGTCCACCCGAAAAGCCTACAACTTCGTGGGGAAATACGGGGCCTAAAATGAAAAATTCATCGTAATCAAAAATCAACTTATTGATTGCAATATCGACTTCCTCGCGGAACAGCCCGCCGCTTATCTGGTGGATTTCGTCAGCGGAGATTTTTCCAATGGAAGTAAACGTTTGTTCTTTCCCCCACTCGTGGTTGAAAAATTTTACCGATGCAAATTTACTATTACGCTCGCTTGGTGTCATACCCAGCCTTGTGCAAATCTGCTCTTCTGTCATCGGTTGATGGGTCCCGAGCGCAACTAAACAATCGACAGCCTTTGCCTTTTGACCTAAATAATTGTAAATGATTTTGAATATATCACCTACAGGGCCGGAACGGGTGTTATCGGGAATTATCACTAAAATCCGTTTGCCGGTATAGTCATTTCGAGCAAAGAACTGGGCAATTGCTTCGCCGGCCTGCTTGTTATCAAGAGAACCACTTTCGCTATGTCGTTCAATCAGCATTTCTAAGTATTTATTTTTCCCAGGGGGGTGTTTCGGGCAGATACCCATCAAATTCGACAATTACCTTTGCTTCATAATCGCCGGCATATTGACCGTTGGTAAATTTATCGAATGCTTCATCATGAAATCTCCTCCATGATTCGACCTCATTACCAGGATTAATCGGATAAAACAGGGCATTGTTGACCTTGGCAGCCTCCATATCTCCCGGTGCATCGCCGACTATAAGAACATGATCCTTTTCGTATTTGCCTTTTGCAGCGTATTCGAGGTGCTCAGCTTTTTTGCCCATCTCCTGGCCGGCTATAACCTGTACGTACTTGGCAATATCGTGTTCTTCCCACTCGCGCGTAAGTGCCTCGCAGGGTGTAGCGGAGACAACGATAACGTCGGCCAGCGGTGCGATTTTTTCCAGACTTTCGCGAACGAACGGAAATGGAGGCATGCCTTTAACAATATCTTTTATAGCCTCATTAACTTTTTTGCTCCACGCAAGCGCATTTTCCAGCTCACTCCTGCCATCTGCATTTGAAGCCTCGGCTATGGCCTGTTTGAGACCTTCGTTGCTGAGCAGGCTTTGGGGGTCATCGACCCAGGCAAAATAGTGTGGAAACTGCGGAACCTGAAAACTTCTGGCCTTGACCATTGGATGCGAAGGCAGCAGTTCTGCTATGATTCGCTTGGCTGTTTTATGCCGGTTAGCCCCACGCGTTCTGGAAAACAGGTCTGCAAATTCTTTGCATTCGCGTGCTGCCTGAGCTACCGGCTGCAGGCCGAAATAACCAATCATCCATGGGCAGAAACATTCCCGTTGCTTTATCCCCATTGTATCAAAGGCACATCCATCCGAGTCGATGCCAACAAAGAAGTCATGCTTCGGCTTGAAATCTTTTAATGGTTTTGCTGCATCATTCATCTTATTCTCATATTGTCATTCCTGCGCAAGCAGGAATCTAAATTGTTTAGCAGTCGCCGGCACGGCGACTAATCTTGCCTGCCCTCCATAGCACAAAGTGCGACGGAGGGTCATTCCCGCGGAGTTTATCCCTAAGGGAGCAGGAATCTAAATTGTTTAGCAGTCGCCGGCACGGCGACTAACCTTGCCTGCCCTCCATAGCACAAAGTGCGACGGAGGGTCATTCCCGCCAAGCCTGTCCTCGCGAAAGCGGGGAGCGGGAATCCAGAACCTAAACGCTATACGCTGTCCGCTACTTTTTTACAATCTTTCCCCCTTAAATTCAACACCTAAATAGCGTAAGCCATCCCGCGTTTTCAGTATAAAAATGCGTGTGCGAAAGATTTCCTTGACTTTTGGATGGTAAAGGAAATAATATAGTTGTGCCTCTTTTAAGGCATAAACATTCGGAGGAATACAGATAAATGACCTGCTGCGACAACGCGACAGCGTGGCGAGGAGGTAAGGGACGTTTATTTCTGCTGCTTTGTGGAATTTTGTCAATTCTCACACCGGCTTTTGTTGGTGCAGCTACGTTCAATATAGGGGATACGGTAAGTGTTATAACCGATCTTAATGTTCGAGGGACTACCTACCCTGAGATTACAGACCCTGATTATGCCGGTTACGCGCCAGCAGGAACCATCGGAGAAGTGCTTGATGGGCCAGTAAGCGCTAATGGCTATATTTGGTGGAACGTAGACTATGGTCACGGATTATATTCTGGTTGGTCGGTTGAAGACGGTCTTCAAAAGGTAGCAGCAATCCCAACATTGAAATGGCCCTTGCAGGGAACTCTCAACGAAAGAACCGTTTTACTCGGCTTTGGTGCTAATTGGGTATGGGGAGAATGTCCACCCGGAGTGGTAAAGAAGCATGTAGCTATTGATGTTTCAGCTACTATTGGCGAGAATGTTTATGCCCCAGAAGCGGGAATTGTCAAGGCCGTTGTTTACGACCCTAATTGGCATTATTGCGTTACCATTGAGCATTCCGGTTTCACCACAGTCTGTTGGCACGTAGATCCATTGGTTGGGGTGGGCGCTAACGTAACTAAGGGTCAAGTCATAGGCACTATCGCCGACATCAGTCCATACGATATACATTTGCATTTTGGAGTGAGAGCTACCACCTATTCGAACACATCGAATAGAGGTGCGCTTCCTCAAAGCAATTGTGGTGGTGACCCTGGATTCCCGGAATATTTTGTTAACCCGACAACTTTGGAATATGAAACCAGTCAACCAGCTGCCCCTCCGACTCATATCTCCCCGGCCGATGGTTCTACTGTTTCTACTCTGACTCCTACCTTCATATGGTCGAGTGTGCCTGATGCTGATGGGTATGGGCTGTACGTAAGTGAACCTCCATATGGTGAAGATCACCTGGTTTTTGATAGCGACGCTTATTATGGTGGGCCGATATCCGGGACGTCCTTAGAGTTGCCAGCCGGAATATTAAGCTATGGGGTGACTTACCACTGGAATATGAACTCGTATAACAGTGCCGGCTGGGGGAGTTGTTCCAGCGTTTGGTCCTTCACCACTGTCTCCGATGCTCCACCAAGTGTTGACGCTTTCAACGTTAGTCCAAGTTCGGTTACTTTAGGCAGTTCGTTTACCATTTCTTATACTGTCTCAGACGATATTGGATTGCAACAGACTGAACTTTGGCGGGCTAATGATGTCGGAGGCGCGCCAGACTGGGAGGGAACAGACAACCCTATTACAACAACTCCTCTTTCAGGGCAAACAAGTTATTCAAGTTCTTTCACTGACGCTCCTCCTTCTGTTGGCACTTATTGGTATGGGATGCACGTGGTAGATACTTTAGGGCAGTGGAGTTTTGAACCTGATCCTCCTGGCCCCATTCAGGTAGCGGTTACTGTTGGGACTCCACCAGCCCCACCGACCCATATTTCCCCGCCTGATGGTTCCACAGTTTCTACTCTGACGCCTACCTTCACGTGGTCAAGTGTGCCCGATGCTGATGGTTATGGTCTTTACATAAGCGAACCTCCTTATGGTGAAGAACACTTGGTTTTCGATAGCGATGCTTATTATGGGGGGCCGATATCTGGCACGTCCTTAGAGCTCCCGCCTGGGATATTGGACTATTGGGTAACCTATCACTGGAATATGAACTCGTATAATAGTGCTGGCTGGGGTAGTTGCTCCAGTGCCTGGTCGTTCACTCCTACGGAAACAACCCCGCGAGTAGAAGGAATCGATGTCTCTTCTATTCAGGGATACGTTGATTGGTCTGAAGTTTATAATGCTGGTTATAGATTTGCATTTGCTAGGGCATCTTGGGGTGATGAAAATCCTCCTACATATATAGATGAGTACTTTGAAACAAATATGGAAAATGGTCATGCCGCTGGTATGTTAATGGGTGCTTATCACTTTGCATACCCAGATTACGGAACCGAGGCTGCATCCGAAGCTCGCCATTTTCTCAATGTAGCGGGAGCGTATCTTAAAGAGGGATACCTCAGGCCTGTTTTGGACTTGGAAAGAGGGGCCTCTATCGGCAAAACGGCTCTATCAAATTGGGTAAACGAATGGATGAGTACTGTAAAAAATGAAACAGGAATAGAACCAATCATATATACATTCAGCGATTACGCTAATAACTACTTGGACAGCTCAATAAACCAATATGATCTCTGGATCGCGCATTGGACGTATAATCCAGACATACCTCCCAACACAGGAATATGGGATGATTGGGATTTCTGGCAATATAGTGATCTAGGGTCTGTTCCAGGTGTCAGCAGCAACGTGGACCTTGATTTATTTAATGGTGATATGTCAGCATTGAGTGACTTTGTAATTTCCGTTTCTTCGACGGGCTGGAAATCACCAACAGCACACAAAGCAGGTCATGTGGAAGGTACCTACGAATGGGACAACCCTACTTATGCTTACACGAGTAACAATCAATATGCAACTGCTGATGATGGGATTCAGTTGCAAGGTTATTATAATTTCAATTTCGATATTCCCGCAGGCGTAGTGATTAAAGGAATAGAGGTAAGATGCGAGGGGAAAGTAGACAGGCTTGATATTTGTGCAGAGCCACGTTTTGCCCTTAAAATAAGTAAAGACGGCTCTCATTTTGCTCCAACAACTAAGTCGACCGATATACTTACAACTTCAGATACTATTCTAACTGTAGGTGGCAGTTCAGGAAGTGTGTCAGACTTGTGGAGTATGGATTGGACACCAAGTGATTTTGGAGCAGAGTTTACTGTAGAGATCACCCCTACTTGTATCTCCACGCCAACAACAACTTACCATTTAGACCATATTCAAGTAAGAGTTCATTACACTATAGTAGAAGGCGATATCAACGGCGATGGTAAAGTAGACTTCACAGACTTTGCGATTCTCGGGTCCCAATGGCTTCAAGCGCCTGGCGAACCATCTGCGGACATTGCTCCACATGGTGGTGATAATCTAGTTGATTTCTTGGATCTTGCTGTGCTAACCGATAACTGGCTCGAAGGGTCTTGATTTTTAATTTTTTCCCTAACCCCAAAATCGCCAAGACACCAAGTAGTCTTTTATTATTAAAAATCCGCGTTAATCTGTGCAATCTGTGATTAAAAAATCAATCAAATGCGCAAAGAGTTAAGGGTAAAAATCCATTTTTTTCAAAATTTTTTTACTCCTTTTCTCACATCGAGTTACGAGAATCGGCAATTGTGAATCAAGGACTTTTTTCGCTCCATTTGCGCAAGTCCGCCCTACTAAGGGGAACGCCTTTTTTCGAAACAGAAACCCCTTAGAGGAATAACCAATGACCATTTACCAATTACTATTTAACCGATTAACATTGTTTATAAT
>CAZTWR010000028.1:0-14301 GCA_964618055.1 uncultured Pirellulales bacterium
ATTACCGATTACCATTCACCAATCACAAAATCTTTGAATATTTTCAAACGTTTCTATACAGTTTTCGAATATTTCTATATAGTTTTCAAACGTTTGGTACTAGTTTTTGAACGTTTTCGAACATTCTTGCCCTGAGCTTGTCGAAGGGTTCGAACGTTTGCTCATAAACCCTTGTCTCGCCGAAGCTTTTAGCGAAGGCGGAAGCGCCGTTGCCCCCTTTAACCTTCAAATTCTAAATTCTACATTCTCAATTCTAAATTCAATAAATTACCTACCTTACCCAATTTTAGCTCTGCCACAGGTAACAATATAGGCAACCTGCAGCTCTGCCATAGGTACGGCTCGACTTCCCGAATAAACCCCCCCCAAATCTTCTGTGTATTCCTGATTGTTTTATTTTGTTTTCACTATTCAATATTGATTTAAGGTCGTATAATTAAAGCTGTTATGGCCCGTGCTGTTTACAGAATTATCGATGCCAGTTTCAATCGTGCCCGCGAGGCGATGCGCGTAATGGAGGAATTCTGTAGATTTGCGCTCAATTCCGCCCCATTAACCGAGCGCACAAAACAGCTTCGCCACGAGCTTTCAGCCTGCCTCGGCAAACTCGATGCCGGCCGGCTTATCGCCGCCAGAGATACCCTCGCCGATGTAGGTGTTGGCAAAACGGTCGATAACCAGCTTCAACGCAGCAATCTAAAGGATTGTTTTACTGCTGGCTGCAAACGCCTTACCGAATCGTTGCGAACCCTTGCTGAGATGACCCAGACGCTCAATCCTTCAGTCGCCCGGACAATCGAAAAACTCCGATTCTCCGCTTATACGCTTGAGAAAGATATTGTTCTTTTCAGCGACACAACCGAAAAATTCAAACCGGTCAGGCTGTATATAATAATTAGTAGCAATCTGCCTGCTGATGTGCTTTCTTTAACTCATCGCTGCCTGGCCGGCGGCGCCGATTGTATTCAACTGCGGGCAAAGAACATTGACGACGATAGGTTTTTTGCCCTTGCCCTTGAATTCGTGAAGATTTGTAGAGATGCCGGCATATTGAGCATAATAAACGATAGGGTCGATATCGCAGTTGCCGCCGGTGCTGACGGCGTCCATCTCGGCCAAAATGATTTGCCTACCGACCAGGCTCGTAAGCTACAGTTGGCCCCCTTAATTATCGGTAAGAGCACTCATTCCCTCGAGCAGCTCCACGCTGCCTGCGAGCAGCTTCCCACTTATGTAAGTTTAGGCCCGCTCTTTTCCACCGGCACAAAGCCGACTGCCGAGCCTGTTGGTCTGGACTATGTCAAACAGGCCACAGAAATACTTGGCCGTACCAGCATCGGGCACGTTGCTGTTGGTGGTATAACACTCGACAATGTCGAGGACGTTCTGAATGCCGGCGCCAGAGCGATTGCCGTCTGCTCAGCCGTAACCGAATCCGCTGACCCCATAGCTGCCTGCAGGGCATTAAAAGAAAAAATCACCGCTTCTCGTGCTACGTAGCAAACGTTGCTACTTCGCAGAGTAGCATTAGATAATTAACAGATAGATACATTTGGATTTTTGGGGTGAAAATGAGGATTTAGGTCCCAGATAAAGACCTCTGCCTAAGGCATGCAGGGGCAGGCATTCTGGGATATGCGCTGCGCTCCGAGGGGCGGGTTAGTGGATAGTAAAATGGCCTGAAAGGGGTCAACGGCGCGGGTTTATGAGCAAACGTTCGAAAATATTCGAAAACGTTCGAAAACGTTTGAAAACTATATAGAAACGTTCGAAAACTATATGGAAATATTCGAAAACTGGGTGAAAATATTCAAAAACTATATAGAAACGTTCAAAAATATTGGAAAATTTTGAACACCACGAAGACACCAAGACACGAAGAAAATTAACCACGAATGAACACGAATTGGCACAAATTTTTCAGATGCAGATTGCCCAGATTAACACAGATACCCGCCTGCGCGGGCACAAGTTTTTTATTGCCACCGAGAACACAGAGACCACAGAGGGGTTTTAGTCAGCTTTGTGTTCTTGGCAAATTTTGCTCTCAAAGCAAGCTTTGTCGCAAACCTTTGCCTTCGTCCACAGGGCTATATAAAATAGCCTTTTTCTGAAGCTGACTAAAAAAAGCATTGACTAGCTCCGATTCATAGGATTACCCAGATTAACAGAGGATTTTTGTGCAGAGACATAAGTATATTAGCATATGCGTATATACTAATGTACTGCTTTAAGAATTATGGATTTGAGGATGAAGGTTTTGACCCCGGTGGGATAGCAAGCGGCGCATCCCACAGGGCAGGGAATCAAAAATTGAAAGAATGGGTCCCAGATAAAGGAGTTCTGGGATCTTCGCTGCGCTACGAAGGGCAGGCAGATTGGTTTTACCGCGGAGGGCTTTTTTTAGACGCAGCCCCAGTTAGATAGTAAACGACCCCGATGGGATAGTATACGACACATCCCACAGGGCAGGCACGCCGAAGAGACAATTTCATATCTCACGGGGTAAAAATTTTGAAGTTTGCGGGTTTTGCCGGGGTGGCGGCGGAAAGTATATTAGTATATGCATATATACTAATGTACTGCTTTAAGAATCATGGTTTTGAGAATTTTGTTTTTAGTCTTTTTGACTAATCGAAAGGACTACGAGCATTTTATATGTCGAATGGTTTTTAAGTGAGGGTTTTGGGAATGAGGGATTTGAGGTGGAGATTTTTTTATTTTTAGCCACATCCCGGCCTAAGGCATGCTGGGGCAGGCGTTCGAAGGTAGGCAGAAGATGAACAAGGGAGAAAATCCTAAACAAATTCGAATGACCAAAATAGAAAATTCAAAACAAAAACTGAAAAGTTAAAATTTATGGGCAAAATTATTTGTTGAAAGTTGTGCGATTTTGGGGGAGAATTATAACCACAGATTTCACTGATATATTTGGTCGCAAAAAGGCACAAAAAACACGAAGAAAAATCAGTCACAGATTACCCAAATTAATATAGATTTTTTGGATTCAGCCTTATTGAGTTCTCTTTAGTGAAGGGTTAAGTCGTTTTTGTAGCTCTTTTAACACTCGCCCTCCTCGCTTTTGGATAAATTTTTCATAATCGTCGTGCCAGACGCCATAACTGTCCAAGTCATCGATAAGATGACTTTTCATTGTCTTAACAAGATTTGGATTTGATTTGGAAAAATCCTTCATATACTTACTGGGCGGATTTGCTCTTATTTTACCCTTATTCAGCTTGTCGTCAACTAAGGTGATATTCAGTATGCAATTTGCCTCCTCATCCTCCCAGCCGTTTGTTGTTAGATACTTCTTGGGAAAGAAATGATGGTAGTTTTTGCTGTTTGCGCGTTTCAACCAAGAATTGTCAAGGGTAATGCGACTATCTGAATCGAAAGACTTTGGTTCAAAATGGCTATATAAACATAACACGGCCTTGCAGAAAGCTTCACTTGTACTAAATCGCCGCAAGCACAGTTCATCAAGTTGAATATTATATTCTTCACCTTTATAACTGGGTGCGTTCTCTTTTAAGATCTTATCCATCCGCTTCAGGTCAACTGCGATTTTCCCCTCGAGGCCCGATGTGAATCTATTCGTCAAAGAAGCCCACCAGAAATACTGAATCAACAATTTATTTTGAAGGGTTGTTGGCTGCCGTCCTTCGTTGCGGATGAAGAAATATGAGAATGGAATAAGCAGTGCATTATATGGTAGAAGTTGCGAAACAGGCACTCTCAAATGTTGGCGAAAGTAATCTACAGCGTGAAAGATACCCTCTACAACGCTTGGCCAAGACTTAATGAACTTCTCTTTTTCCAGTTTTAAAATATCCTTACGACGAATTTGTTTGCATAGATGAGCGGCTACTGCCTGTAAAATCACTGAGTGTGGTATTGTCTCATAACCTGCATCCTTTAGGCTTTTGCCATTTCCGTCACCTTCGATCAAAATATCGTACTTTTCGGCCAAATCGAACTTCTTTTTGTCATCGTATGTCTTCGCTACCATTATCTCAAAAAGAGTAAGCTCTGTTCCACCCGTGTTGATTCTCGTAAAAACCTCGCAAGCTACATCAATTGGGTGCTCAGGAATTATTATGCACGAAAAGTTATAACCAGTAAGTCGCTTTCGATATGTCTCAATTCTGCTAATTTCGTTCTCTGTATAGTTCTTTATCAAATCTGTAATACTGGCATTGATAAGTTCATAGACTGTGATGGACCGTTTAATGTCCCCCTTCTCTGTAGATATTACAGATTCTTCATAATCAGGGTCCAAAGAGAGGTCGATGACGAGTTCCTTGAAGTTAATTTTCTTGTCGACTTTTGTTGCAATTAGTCCCTTCCTCGCTGCATAAAGAGCCGTCAGCCGTTGTTGGCCATCCAAGACATACAGGGCGGCATCTCCACGAGGAACTGATGGGAGTGAAGCATTGCCGATATTTCGGAAATGTCGCAGCTGTTCTTTGGTTTTCCAGAAGATAAAAGTTCCTATGGGAAACCCTTTGATGATGCTGTCAATCAATTTCGCGGTTTGCTCCTTGTCCCAAACGAAGTCTCGTTGAAATTTGGGTATCTTGATAATACCCCCGTTAATTTCCACGAAGATGGTCTCGTAGTTTTTGGACGTGTTTTCGGGTTATAGCATTATTATACCTTCCTAGTTCCACTTTTTTCAACTTACAATTCTACTCTTTCCCGCTGCCTTTACAATTCGCAGTCGATAATAATCTTGCTTTGCGTTTTTGAAACAGTGTAAATTGTGTTTAAATCGGTGTCAAAGAAACCCTGTGGATTCGGTGTCCTCGGTGGCAAAAATTCGGTGTTTTCAAACTGTGTTCCGTTCCGGCGGTATACGAAGAAGTACACGCTACTACTGCTCGGGATACTCGATTTCTACCACCAGCATGCGGGGTGGCCTGTCTTTATACCGGTTTTTGGGCTAAAAGGACGGTTTTTGGAGATGTAAAAAAATTTGAAAAATATTGATTTTTTACTTGCAAAAAGTAAACAGAAGTTTAATATTGTTAAATAGAGTTTGCATTTTATTAATAAAACAACCGGGTTTGGCCACAGAGAATAATAATATTTTTTTAGCCACAGAGGGCACAGAGAACACAGAGTAATAAATTATAAACAGTGTAAATCAAAGAAAGGCGGGTAGGCAAATGTTGAGGCGGATTGTAGGCATAACAGGTATTAGTCTCTGGGCAGGGCTAATCGTAGTTGCAGTTATAGCGGGATTCCAGACGGAAGCCAACGGTGAGCAGATGTTTGAGAGTCTTCCAGAAGGCTGGAAGATTGAGGAGTCTTTCGTAGTACCAATAGACCAGACGGCAGCTATCAGTCTTAAGCTTGGCGGTGGAATCAGCAAGCTGACCAATACGGTCCTTTCAATCGAAGACAAGCGTCTGCAGGTGAACGTTCTTCACTGTCCGACAAAAAAAGAGGCGGAAAAAATTTATGAGGCTGTGCTCGAAGTACATAATGGACTTGCAGTCACTGCGGCCCGGGATGGCAAATTGGTGATAGAACTTGCCAAATGTGACGATGTCAATCTTATGAATCGGGCTCGCTTAGCGCTGGGCCTTCCAGATGCTCGACTGGATAGTGTTGCCAGCAAGGTTATAAGGAAGATTCCGGACGGATGGAGAATTGAAAAATCTTTTATAGTGCCACGGGACCGGACCGTTGCTATTGGTAAAAAGCTCGGCGGCCGGATTAAGAATTTATCAAACACGATTTTCTCGGTGCAGAGAAAGAAATTTCAGGTCAATATCATTGAGTGTGCTACGCCGCACGCGGCAGAGAAGATTTATAATAGTATTCTTGGAATGAAAGACGACCCAGCCTTTTGCCAAAAGTATGGTGATACGGTTGTGGAATTTGTGGGCGGTGATGTCGAATTGGCGAAAAAAGCTGTATATAAATTGGGTATTAAACCTATGCCTATCGAAACTCTGGCGAAGGATTTAGTGAACTCGCTGGCGAGCGGTGAATACAAAGAGGCGGTGGAAAATTTCGACAGCACAATGAAAAAGGTATCGCCGGCAGAGAAACTTGAAGAAGTATGGAAGTCCGTGATTGCTCGGTCAGGGCCTTTTGTTGAGCAACTTGGAACTCGAAAGGAGAAGATACCGCAGTACGACGTGATTTTCGTAACCTGCAAATTTGAAAATGCGGTTCTTGACACCAAGGTTGTATTTGACCACAACAAGCAGATAGTCGGCTTATTTTTCGTTCCCAGCCAAAAACCTGCTGAGTAATAGCTAATGGGTAAAGAGAACTTTGATTAACAGGAATAAGTTTATGAAGGTGTTGCCTGCAATATGTCCATCGTGTAATAGTCAACTAAACGTAAAAAGTCTTATTTGTGAGCATTGCCAAACGGAAATCCAGGGCCAATATGGGCTGCCCACACTGGCCAGACTCTCTCTTGATGACCAGAGTTTTATTATCGAATTTATGAAAGCAAGCGGGTCGTTGAAGGAGATGGCGAAGCTACTTCGGCTTAGCTATCCGACAGTTCGTAACCGGCTCGATGAAATTATCGAACGCGTTAAGCTTGCTGAAAAATCTAAGGAAAACGACAGGGAGAGAAAAAAGCTATGACTGAAATCACAGCTAATACCAAAGCCGTAAATAGTAATCGCCTGAACCAGTGGCTCTTTAACCCTTTCAGATTCGTGGCTGGCTTCAGGGCCTTGGCATTGGGTTTGGTAATTATATTGTTAAGTGCATTTGTCGGCTCGTTCGGCAATACTCATTTCGATGGGGTCTTGGATGTTCATACGGGCTTCGGAGCTCCATTGTGGTTTTTCTTTGCCGAGGGCCTGATCGATTGGATATGTATGGTGATTCCGCTGTTTTTCTTCGGTTTGATTGTGTCACGTTCTTCTTTTAGAATGATAGATGTTTTCGGAACTCAGGCGTTGGCTCGCTGGCCATACTTAATCACCTCTGTTGTGATGCTCCCCGAGGCCAATCAAAGATTTGGTATATATCTAATGTCCCAATTTGCTTCAACCACCGCATCAGGCACTGTGGATTATACAGATATGTTGATATTTATCTTTGCCATGGTCGTGGTTGTTATTATGGCCGTTTGGATGGTCGCATTAATGTACCGGGCCTATGCGGTATCCTGCAATATAAAAGGTGCAAGAGCCATCATAACTTTCATTGTCAGTTTAATAGGGGCTGAAGTGTTGTCTAAATTTGCCATACTTTCGCTGCTCAGCTGATTTTTTTTCTGCTCAACAAACCAAATCCTGAAAATCCGGGTTTCTAAAATCTGTAAAACCAGTAAAATTAGTGGCTAACAGGCCTCTTGAGGCCTGTTAGCTTTTATACAGATTATCCACGAACAATCAATTTACTGTCAAAGTGCTGTTAATTTAGGGTATTTTGACAGGATTGTTGATACGATATTCAAGACTCCATTTTGATTTTATTAATATTTGCCGCAGATTGGCGTAACCTCTTTGTTGTTAGGGGCTTAAGGGCTACAATTTGGGCTGTGGCGGGGACCGAAAAGTGGCGGCGGAAAGCGTATCGGTTTTATTTGGAATTTTTAGCGTTGTCGGAACTACCCTTAAGATACAGAATTTGGGTTATCAACAGGTTATCCACAGTGCTGAAATCTTCGCAGCAGCACATTTTTTGAATATTTCCGTAGCAATATAGTGTGAAAAAAAGACTTCTGTGTCGTATAAGTGTTTGGGAATAAGTTGTATAAGTCATTGTGAATAAAAGTCATAAAAAAATAGCGGTTAGATGAAGCGTTTGGTATTCTGGTTTTCCAGATTGTGTGACTCGTGCTTCGCAGCGCTTCGCAGAGTAGCATGGGCAGCGAGCGATGAATCACAAACTTTAATATGGAAAGGGACAGAAGTGGCTACCAGGAAATATCCAGTGGTTTGGTTGCAGGGAGCAGGTTGTACGGGCTGTTCTGTGTCTGTTTTGAATGCGGTTAGTCCCAGGATACAGAATCTCCTGCTCGACGAGCTTGTACCCGGCCAACAGCTTAATTTAATATTCCACGCCACGGTAATGGCTGGACAAGGTGAGCCGGTAATTAAGGTGCTCAAGGACACCGAGAAGAACAGAAAAGGCGGCTATATTTTAGTCGTGGAAGGTGCAATTCCCACCGCTGAAGGTGGGCTTTATGGCAGCATTGGTGAGAGAGGCGGCGAACATGTGACCGTTCAGCAGAGCGTTGAGGAGCTTGGAAGAAATGCGCTGCTTACAATCTCCCTCGGCACCTGTGCTGCTTATGGTGGAATACCGGCAGCGAAGCCTAACCCCACTTTGTGCAAAGGTGTTAAGACGATTTTTAACGAAAGAGGGATTGAGACGCTGGTGGTGAACGTTCCCGGCTGTCCTGTCCACCCGGAATGGTTTACAGGCACAATATCTGTGATACTTTTCTCGGGCGTTGAAGCCCTTGATTTGGACGGGTTGGCCCGGCCAAAATTTATCTATGGGCAGCTAATTCACGAGAACTGTCCGCGACGAGCGGACTTTGATAAGGGAAAATTTGCGCAAGTTTTAGGTGACCCGGGCTGCCTCTACAAGTTGGGGTGCAAGGGCCATTACACCTATGCAGATTGTCCTTTGAGACAGTGGAACAACGGCGTGAGCTGGTGTGTCAAGGCAGGCTCGCCCTGTTTGGGTTGCGTTGAGCCGGAGTTCCCGGACGGCACATCGCCGATTTATGAAAAAATTACTTTCGAGGACCTCAGATGAGCAAAAAAATCAAGATTGACCCGATAACAAGGATAGAAGGCCATATGGCTGTCGAAGCCGTGATAGACAACGGCGTGGTCAAAGAGGCTAAAAGTGCCGGCACACTTTTTCGGGGTTTTGAGATAATCCTGCAGGGTAGGGACCCTCGAGATGCGAATCGGCTGACCCAACGTATATGTGGCGTCTGTCCGACTGCTCACGCGACGGCGTCGGCTTTTTGTATCGATGAGGCATTCGGTCTGACGGATAAAATTCCGGATAATGCCAAGTTGATTCGCGCTCTTATTTTGGGTTCCAACTTCCTGCAGTCACATATCCTTCATTTCTATCATCTTGCAGCGTTGGATTATGTGGATGCGGTTGGTGTGGTGGGCGATTTGGCGCCTTTTGTGCCGCGCTACGAGGGCGATTATCGAGTATCAGGCAAAGAAAACGCTGAATTGGTAAATCATTATCTAAAAGCGCTGGATATCAGACGCAAATGTCAGGAGATGCTTTCGATTTTCGGCGGAAAGATGCCGCATAGCGTAGGCATTGTTCCGGGGGGAGTTACTGAAAGGCCCGCCGAGGACAAAATCACTAACTTCCTGTGGCGATTGAACGAGATACGCGATTTTGTTGATAATACTTACATTCCGGACGTGATAGCTGTAGCGAAGGCTTACAGCGATTATTTCGAGATTGGCAAAGGCTGCAAAAGACTTCTTGCTTATGGAGGCTTTGATTTGCCCACCGGCAGGCTGTTCAAGGCCGGGGTTATTTCGCCGGATTTGCAGCTTGAGCCGATGGCTTCGGAGAATATCACCGAGGATGTGAAACATTCCTGGTATGCAGATTCCGATTCTGGAAAAAACCCGTCTCGGGGCAACACGAAGCCGGAGCTTAAGAAGAAAGGGGCCTATTCATTTATCAAGTCTCCGCGGTATAAAGGTGAGGTTTGCGAGCTTGGGCCTTTGGCACGGATGGTAAGCAATTATGTGCAGGCAGACGGCCAGACAAAAGAACTGGTTGATTCACTGCTTGGGCAGTTCAATGCTGATGTTAATGTTCTTTATTCGGTGCTTGGCCGACATGCAGCAAGGGCCTTGGAGGCCAAACTCGTCGCCGATGCTATGGTTGACTGGCTGCAGGCCTTAAAGCCTGATGAGCCGGTTATCGTTGAAAGCCAAATTCCTGAAACCGCTGAGGGTGCTGGCTTAACAGAAGCTCCGCGAGGTTCGGTGGGACACTGGATGACCGTCAAGGATAAGAAAATTGAGCGGTATCAGGTGATTACGCCTACAGCTTGGAATGCTTCGCCGAAGGATGATAAAGGCCAACCCGGAGCGGTAGAACAAGCAATAATAGGTACTAAAGTGAAAGATAAAGACAATCCCTTTGAACTCGTCCGAATTGTGCGGGCGTTTGACCCGTGTCTGGCCTGCTCGGTTCATTTACTTGACGTCAAGGGCAGCGAATTAGGAGTCTTCAGAGTAGTTTGATATGGTGGTAAAGACAGGTGAAAATTTGACGGTTACCGAACGCGTTTTGGTTCTTGGTCTGGGAAATATCCTGTTGAGAGACGAGGGCATCGGTGTTCATATAGCGCGACAGTTGCAGAAGCAGGAGTTGCCAGGCAATATAGAAGTTATTGACGGCGGAACCGCCGGGATGGATATGCTGCTGTCACAGAAGGATTTGGATAAACTGGTGGTCGTCGATGCAACCAGAGCGGGCAAAAAACCCGGCACTATTTACAAGGCCCGGCTAAAGGCCGGAGAGATAGATAAATTAACCCGGCTTTTCAGCCAGGGCGAAGATTTGAAAATCAGCTCGCATCAGTTTGGACTGATTGATGCTCTGGCTGCTGCTGAAAAGTTAAACTGCGCACCGAGGGAAATTGTAATTATCGGGGTTGAACCGAAAGAGATAAATTACGGGCTGGAACTGACCGAGCAGGTCAGGCAGAAGATTCCGAAAATAGTTAAAATGGTACTTGAGGAATTTTAAAGATGCTGTTCACAAAAGATAAACCTTTGGATGAGGTATTAGAGTCCCTTAGGGAAGAAAAGAATATATTTATTCTTGCTTGTAACGGTTGTGCTGAAGCATGCGAAACCGGCGGAGAAAAGGCACTATCGGTAATGAAGGCAGAGGTGGAGAAAGCAGGCAAGAACGTAACAGGGGTGTGTTTAGTTGATTTTCTCTGCAATAAAGTTCTGGTGACGACTCGCCTGGCCAGGGAAATGGATAAGGTCAAACAGTCTGATTCTATCTTAGTATTAACGTGCGGTATTGGGGTTCAGGCGGTTGCCAAGGTGGTGGATAAGGTTGTGCACCCCGCGGCAAACACCGTTTCCCTTGGTGGATTGCAGGGGCTTTGGCCTGCAGATGAGCGCTGCGAGGCCTGTGGGGATTGTGCTTTAGACTATACCGGCGGTATCTGCCCTGTTGTCGAATGTCAGAAGGGGTTGCTTAACGGGCCTTGCGGCGGTGCTAAGGATGGGAAATGCGAGGTCGACCCCGAAAAAGATTGCGGCTGGATAAAGATTTATGAGCGGCTGAAAAAGATTGGACGGCTGGAAAATCTAAAGAAAATCTACAAGCCCAGAGACCACAGCAAGATGCTGCCTTCCGAAGACTTACGGAAAACGTCGTTTTATGACCTGGAACGGTAAAAAGCTCCAAAAGGAGGTATTTTAGGTATGAAGCTTAGAGAGTGTTTCGAGCAGGGCAAATATGCAGTTACCTGTGAGGTTGGTCCGCCCAAAGGAGTGAACATTGAAAAATACATTGATGAAGTAGAACCTTTAAAGATGAGAGTAATTGCTTTCAATGTTACTGACCTTCAAAGTGCGGTAATGAGATTCGGTTCGCTTGCTACCTGCCGGCTTTTAATCGAGCGGGGTATGGAGCCGATATTGCAGATGACCTGTCGAGACCGTAATCGGCTGGCCCTGCAATCTGACCTTCTAAGCGCCTATGGGCTGGGAATTGAGAATGTTTTATGCTTAACCGGTGACCATCAGAGTTTAGGCGACCATCCCCAGGCTATGGGGGTGTTTGATTTAGATTCAGTCCAGCTGCTCGCAGCTGCGACCAAGCTGCAGGCCGGTTTCGATATGGCAGGAAATGAGCTGGAGGCGGCACCCAAATTTCTTCTCGGGGCAGTAGTTACTCCGGGAGCGGAGCCTTTGGAGCCTCAGATTATCAAGATGGAAAAGAAAATCGAAGCGGGAGCCCGGTTTTTCCAGACGCAGGCTGTTTATGATACGGAGAATTTTAAGGAATTTATGAAAGAGGTTTCCCATTTTAATGTGCCGGTGATGGCGGGGATTGTAATCTTAAAATCTGTTGGAATGGCCCGATATATGAACGCTAATGTCGCTGGAGTTAATGTGCCGGAGGAGCTGATTGAGGAGCTGAAGAAAGATAAAGAGAAAACCAAATCCGGCCAAGCCGGAGTAGAAATTGCCATACGAATCATTAACGAAATTAAAGACTGCTGCCAAGGTATTCACTTGATGGCGTTGGGCTGGGAGGATAAACTGCCGGCGATACTTGACGGAGCCGGCCTGTGAGACTTTAAGGCCGGTGGCAGTTGCCATAATCTTGAATTGTTCATTTGGTAAGACCATACGATGAAGAATCCGCTGATTTCTATTGGCGAAGCGGTCCATGCCTCAATTCCCAAGACCGCCACGTTGATGAAACAGTTGGCGGAGCTCAGTCCTGATGCCTATTCGGTGCCGTCTGAACCTTTGAACTATATCAAGACCCTGATTGAATCGCAGGCGGAAGAGGGCGCCGATTATATTGCGGTCAATCTCGATGCCTTTGGCGAAGACGACCCTCAGGTTACCGTTGAAGAGATGGTCGAATACGCCAGGATGGTTCGCAAGTGGGGCGGTGGTGTGCCGATTTGCATCGACAGCAGTAACGATGATGTTCTGATAGCTGGCCTGGAGCAGTGGTATAAGACTGAGAAAAAAGTCAGGCCTCCGCTTATAAATTCGGTCAAGGTCTATACGATGGATAACATACTGCCGTTGAAAAAGCATTTTGACTTTACATTTGTCGGCCTTTTGGTTGGTGAAGGGGCACCTATCGGCCCAGGCGGCTCGCATTCAGTTGAGGAATTGTATTCCTTAGCGAGGCAGATTTTTGAAAAAGCGGTTGGTGAATATGGCTTTACGCCTGCTGAGATATTCTTCGACTCGACCGTATTTCCGTTAGCGATAGATATGCCGATGGAACCGGGCGTGCCGGGTTATACCTATCGGGCGTTCGAGACAATAAAGAAAATCAAGAATGATGCGAAGATGAAAGATGTGCATTGCCTGCTTGGGATAAGTAATTGCGTTCGTGATTTGCCGGCTCGAAAAATCGGCGTCTGCAGGGCCTATGTTGCAAAGGCAATGGAGTATGGCCTTGATGCCGGCATCGTTAACGTTGCACACCATTATGGCCTTGTTGAACCGGACCCGAACTTATTAGAGCTGGTTGATGCCTACGCAAAGATGGACGGTTCTGCTGAAAGAATGAACAAAGCAACGGCTTTAATGGGCAAGTTCTGCCAAGAAAGTAGAAAACCAACCGAATAGAAAGCTCAGTTTAGGGGGCCAGGAGCAGGCGTTGCCTGGCGATTATGGTGATGTTTGGTCTTTGTATATTTCTTCTCTCATACAGCAAATTTGAGGCTCCGATATTTGCTGCTGTTCAGAGTAATCTTCTCATAACTTTTATTATAGGGATATTATTATTGGCTATTCTGGTGGTCGGTCTTGTTTGTGTTTATGTCTTTAGAGACAAAGTTGGAAAGACTGCCAAATCGGACAAATGTGCATTTTGCGGAAGGTCAATATATAGCTCTGGGGTGCCCCACGCTATCAAAGACCGCGTTGTTTGTGGACAGTGCTATAAGAAAATAGAAGAAGAAAAGGCAAAGATTATATGATGATGTAGTGCTGAAGGACAGCTAAGCGGTAATGCTGCTGGTTCCTGCGTAAGGGGTGGGCGGGTCAAGCCGCGTTGGTATAAATTTTGTCCTTGCCCTTTTAGGTGGTCTTTGTTAAAGAAAGAATTGGTTCGTCGAGTCAGATATAATTTATGGAAAGGAGTCGGACTATGGCAAAAATAAATGAAACTTCGGAGCCGGCAGAAGATTCTGGCAGCGGTGGCGAGGGTGAACAGCATCAAACGGGCGCAGAAGTGAGCAAAGACGCTCGTATGTGGGCGATGATATGCCATCTGGCTGGGCTTGCCGGAATGATAATACCTGCTGTTGGCAACATTGTCGGTCCACTGATTATCTGGCAGATAAAGAAAGATGAGTACCCTTTCGTTGATGAGCAGGGTAAAGAGGCGGTGAACTTTCAGATTTCTATGACGATTTACGGGCTTATTTCTGCGGTGTTGATTTTTGTATGCGTTGGCATCTTTCTGCTTGCGGCTGTTGGTGTTGTCGACCTGGTCTTCTTGCTCGTTGCGGCGGTTAAGGCCAACAATGGTCAGTCCTATCGCTATCCGTTGACTATTCGGTTCATTAAGTAAAAATTTAGCGGATGGGGC
>CAZTWR010000029.1:0-1946 GCA_964618055.1 uncultured Pirellulales bacterium
CAGGCACGGATCAGTTATAATCCTAAACCCGCAAGTCCTTGTTGATTAAGGACTTGCGGGTTCTTTTTGCTAAAATAATTCAAGTTGTTGGGGGGCTGGAGGCGTCGGTTTTCGCATTTTTCCCCAAAAAGCCTGCATACGCCCGAATTGCTTGTCAGTAACGGTAATGAGGCGAACTTCACCATCAGGAGGTAGAAAATTTTTAATTCTTTTATAATGTACATCCGCATTTTCCTCGCTTGCACAATGCCTGACATACACCGAATATTGTAACATACTAAAGCCGTTTTTCAAAAGATTTTTCCGAAAATGCGTATAATCTTTTCTTGCCTTTTTCGTATCCGTTGGTAAATCAAACATCGCAAAAATCCACACCGCTCTGTATCCACTTATAATCATATTTTAGGTAAATCTATTTGCTTTTGCTCCTCAGCGAAACATCTTTGGAGCGATGCTGCAGTTCTGTGAAGACCAACCATTAAAGGCCCCTTAAAGCCTCCTATGACAACCGGCTCATATAGCACTTCCAAAAGCTGCGCTTTAATCGGTTGTGTTAGTTCACCGACTACACCTTCACTCTCACAGATGTCCCTTACCTTTGCTTCAACAAATCCCCTGAACGGTTCTAAAATATCGTCAGCCAAACAAAAAGCGTTATAACGATTTCGGTGATGAATCCCTAAAGAAGGAATAAGACCAGCCGAGCACAGTGCCCTCGCAATTGCCGCACGCATCACCATATACCCGTAATTAAGAAGGTTATTCGGCGGCGCTCCGTTGACATCTCTGCGGAATTTCTCATCTGCAAGATACACCGGCCAGAATTTCCTGCTCGCCTGTGATTCGATATTATCAGGGTCACCGCTGCGAACTCTATCTCGTAATACCATCAGGGTTTTGTAAACATCGCTGTCTTTCCCGACTAACTTTGCTTGGTGTTTAATCTTTGCTCTTACAATCTGTTTCCACAATCTTTTTTTTACCGGCTCTTTCGCCTCTATTTGCTGCCGAAATCGTTCCGTCTGAAGTGTATTACTTTCAATGGGAAGAAGCATCCCCGCTGGATGATGTTCTCCTCCGCACAAAACCACCGCTGCACCACATCGCAGAAGCTCCGTAAAAACCGAGTGTGTATAAGTTACTCCACTGTGGTCGACCAGCAGTACCCCAATATCTTCACAAGGAATACTTGAGACTTGCTTACCCTCTTGTTTTGTTATCAACTGGCCGTATTTTACAGATAAATGCGTCTGTGCCTGTGATATTTCTATGATTTTCTTAATCATTGGCCATATGTACCCTGCCGAGCATATCGACAGTTACCTTATGGCCCTTTAATTTGTTGGGAAGTTTACTGATTCCCTTCTGTTTTTTCAAATCTCCTGCATATGTATGTGGACGTAAATAAATCTGTCCGTTTCGACTGATTTTCTGTACACGATACAGCTCCTCTAGCCCGTTATCCATCTCAAGCATAAACATTTCGTTTATCGCCAGTGAGCATACAAACCTTTTTCCGTCGCTGTAATCTTTCTTTACGATTGGCTTGCCTTGTTGACTTCTCTGTACCGCCTCGAACATTGTAATCACTTTTCCCTCTCTTTTGATATTTCCCCTTTTGTCTGTATATTCAAAAATCTCAATATGATGGTTGTTGCCGGGTGCTACTGCTCGATAAGGCCTTCCCTCTCTGTCATTTAAAAAAATCATATTGTTAAATACATCTCTTATCCTTACCTTCTTAATTGGAACTTTTTTGTTGCTCTTTGTTGTTTTCATATACAAGGGTTCTTGCCAGATATCCTTTGGTAGTTTTGTACTTTTCTCTTCTGGGGCATAACCTTTCTCACGTAGCCTTTCCTTCACAATTTCCTTAACAACAGGGTCAACTATTTTCTCAACCATCGCACCTGTCAAATCCTCAAGCTTCTTACGGTAAACAAAAA
>CAZTWR010000029.1:2046-14262 GCA_964618055.1 uncultured Pirellulales bacterium
GCATCAATTGAATGGTGTCTGTGGTCGTCACGGTCTTTAATAAGTCCCCATTGATACCTTAATTCTGCCGTTGCCTTGCCCCGTGTCCCGCGAACATTGCTGCATATTTGCTTAAGATATTTCACTATCTCCCGATTTATGTATCGCGTATCGTTAAGTTCCCGACTTATAATCTGCTCTGTATCGATCTCCTTCTGCCAAAATTTCTGCTTCTTCCAATATGGCATTGCTGTCTTGTTCACTCGTTGTTTTATCTCTTCATACCTTTCTGGATTGCTGTTATATGCCTCATAAGGAGTCTGGTCCTTTTTTATGTGGATATTCTCGTGAACCTCACAAAGCGTTTTGTTCATATAGCTGTCATCTAAGCTCCGGTCATAAGGAAGAATATGCTCGATTTGAAATTCTGGGTTCGTACTAAATAAAGCTTCTTGTGAAATAGTCTTGCCCGTATAAGGACAGACCCTGCCACATTCCTCCCACAGTTTGTACTTGATAATATCATCACGACTCGCATCTGATAAACCCATATCTTTTAGCTTCTCTCGAACCTCTTTGTTTCTCCGTTCATTCTCCAGCATCTTGAAATGAAGCTCTCTTCTTTCACGAGCCGAGCCTCTTACATCACGTGCCATCTCGATACGAATTCGGCCCGGCTTTCCGTGGTCACGAACAATCGCATTGGCAACTTTACGAGCCTCAAACAATGCCCGATTGACAATCGGATTCCGCAAATCCCCCGGCAAATCCAGCTTGTCCTTTTGTTCAATGGCGCCCAATTTGTTCCTGTCAGGGTACACCTCATCTAATGCCTCATCTGTCCGCTTTCCTCTCTCCATCAAAGGCAATAGCTTCTGTATCGCCTTACGCGAAAAACTCATATAACGTTGCGGCAGAGTTATCCTTAAAACAGCTTCAATCTGCCCTTCATTCAATCCGCATTCTGCTGTAAGCTTTTCGATAAGCTCGTCATCGTCCAAATCAACCAACCATTCATTAAGCTTAATCTTCATCGCCTCATCCATTGCATCCCACACCTTAGGACCGAAAATCTTTTTGCTCCGCATCGATGCGTTAAATTCGTCACCTTTTAGCTTTTCTCTCCTCTTGCCTTTCTCGTTCGTTTCATATTCAGCGTTAAATTCCTGTGTTTCTAATAATCCAAGTACTTTTCGAAGCTTGCTGAGTTTTACCTCTTTGCTCTTGCTCAAGTGTACTAAAATAATTTGACGCTGTTTCTCTGTTAACTCATTCACTGAACCGTCACTATTGTGAATCTTTAAATTGTTCACATCCTGCAAAAACCGAAACCGGCGTGCATACCAATCTCCGCGAGGACAGCGTTTTTCCTCCGGCTCCAAACCACAGTGGCCAATCAATTCTTCTGTAGGTTTTAATGGCCGCTGAAAAAATATAATTTCGTTCTTTATCTTTTTTCTGAGTTCCTCTGTTAGGATACTTGGATAAAACTTGCTTTGCTTCGCCCACAAAAGGTCGAATTCTTCCTCATACATTGACCGGAATGTATATCTCTCTCTTATCCGTTGCTCCTCCGGGTTCAACCCTGCAAAATATTCGCCAATCGTCCGACATCCTGCCTTCTCTATCATCTTCTGCAGCTCGCCTGCCTCTTTCTTTACTTTTCCTTCTTCTTTCGGCTCGCCGCTTTTTCGATTGCTCTTAAAACCTCTCCGTTGATTGATGTGATACAGTACCCTGCCAAACTCATACCGCTCAAGTTTTTCGTCCAGTCCCTTTTTACGCAAACCGTAAGGATTTGTATGAAACAACGACCTTAGCTCTGATTCACTTGTCGGCAGGAATCCCACTTTCTGCAGGGTTTTCAATAATTGCTCTTTCCGAAGATTTCTCCTTTGATGCGTTCTTCTTGCCCCACGTGCCTCTCGTCTCGTTGCGTTCTTTGATTTCTCTAACCCCTTTGTGTCTCTGTCTACCCCTTCTGGAAACACCCTTACCCCAATACTGACTATTGATGGCTTCTTCTTGGTTTCTACCAAAGCCCAGCCAATACTATTTGATCCGATGTCCAGCCCAAGTGTGTAAGAACCCATTGTTTTTCCTCCCAGAAAATTTTGAAAAATTGCCTATTGACAATTCCTTGTTATTTCCTTATCCTGTTATTCAATTATAACTGATCTGTGCTTTCGTGCTTGTCACAACAAGTGCGTAAGCACGCGGACACCAGCCCGCTAAAAGCGGGCTGTTCCTTTTTAGACCACCCCATTTTACCCGCAGAATTTAAACCCGCAAACCTCAAAATCTACAAAATTTGCTGTTGCATCCTCCAGTTCGGCCCTTATTCCTATTTACTTCGTCCCTTAGGGACTACGTAATACTAAAGCTCCTCATTGCGGCTTCCGGAAACAACAGCAACTAGGTAAAACCAACTCAATAAAAAATCCCTGCGAAGCAGTTCCATAATTTTGCATTTTACATTTTGATTTTTAATTTATCTTCTCATCGCCGCCTCCGCCAGCCTGCCCTGTGGGCTTGCCCTGCGGGCACTTCGCAATCAGTGTTGAGCCACCACTCACCCCAAACCATGATTCTTAAAGCAGTCCATAAGTATATACGCATATACTAATATGCTTTCTGACGCACCGCAGCAAAACCCCGCAACCTTGTCCTGCTTGCCCTGCGTAGCCTTAGCAAAGCGGGGAGCCTGTCGAAGGGCTACCCGCAATCTTCAACTTCTAAATTCCCCTCGTAGCGCAGATCCCCGAGTGCTGCTAACTTGCCTGCCCCAGCATATCTTAGGCCGGGGGCCAAGAACAGGGGACCCAGTATCTGTGGCCCAATTCCCAAAATCCTCATTCTCAAATCCCCCACTTAAAAAAACTTAATCCTTAAAGCACTCCATTAGTATATACGCATATACTAATATACTTCTACCAAACCCCTCTGCGCTCTTAGCGTGCTCAGCGGTAAAATAAACCTGTGTTAATCTGGGCAACTTGCACCTGAATTTTCACCCTCTTGTGCTCTTATGCCTTGTGCTCTTGTGCACTTGCAAAATCTTCAAATATTTTCGAAGATTTTGCATCAGTTTTCGAATATTTTCGTATAGTTTTCGAACGTTTCTGTATAGTTTTTGAACGTTTTTGAATGTTTTCAAACGTTTGGCTCTCTACCAGCGCCGTTACCCCCTTAGAAGCCGTTTTACGAAAAGACTTGATTGATTTTCTTTCGCATTTGCGAAAAAACTTGCGGCATTTTATCCTGTTCGAAAAGGGATTGGTGCGAAAAATCTGCACCGAAAAATGCAGGATAAATGTCGAATATCGAACAAGAAACGCCCAATAATAGTAGTAAATATCAAAGTATAAATCCGCTTGGAAAGCACCCTATTATAATCAAACCTAATTATATATTTAGTTTTGCTGATAGGAAAGCCCCTTAGAATTATAGTGGGTGCAAATTTGGTATTTTTCTGTAAGCTCTTTATCGGCTGTATCTTATATGATTATAGGTCGTTGTTATAGCCCATAGTTTTACGGGTTTTCTGCTATTTTTGCATCTTAGCGTTGACTGATGTGGTTTTAAGTGTTATTATGAATTGTTTATGCCAAAATTAGCAAAAACAACCGGAAAGAAACGGACAAAAAAGCGCACTTCTAAAGTCGCCAAAGTCAGGTCCAAAAAGGCCTTTAAGAGCTATAAAGAGGCCATAAAGTACCTTTATGCGCGGACAGATTACGAAAAGGAAACGGCTCTGCGGTATAACGTTACGACGTTCAACCTCGGCAGGATGGAAAAGCTGCTTTCCTTATTGGGCAAACCACACAAGAAAATCGCTACAGTCCATATAGCCGGCACAAAAGGAAAAGGCTCAACAGCGACAATGCTGGCGAAGATGCTCGAAGCCAATAATTATAACGTTGGGTTATACACCTCGCCGCACGTGGTACACCTTCATGAGCGGATTGCGGTCAATTCAAAAATGATTAGCGAGCGTGAAATGCTGGGGCTACTGAACCGCATTTATGCGCCGGTTGAGAAGATGTCGAAGACGGAGGCCCCTACCTTCTTCGAGATTATGACGGCGCTGGCGTTTATGCATTTTGCAGATGTGAAGACCGACATAGCCGTGATTGAAACCGGTTTAGGGGGCAGACTGGACAGCACTAATGTAATTCGTCCTGAGGTCGTGGGCATAACCAATTTGAGTATTGACCATCAACATCAGCTTGGCAAAACTCTTGACAGCATTGCCAAGGAAAAGGCCGGCGTTTTCAAGCGCGGCGTTCCGATTGTCAGTGTTCAACAGGAGCCGGAAGCAATGCGTGTTCTAAAATCGCATGCAACAGCCGTTAAGGCGCCGTTTAGTGTTACAGGCAAGGATATCGATTTCTCATATCGATTTGAGACTTCACGGGAGCACGGGCCGCATACGAGAATCTGCCTTACAACGCCAACGAGTAAATTTGAGCATCTCCGCGTGCCCCTGCACGGCAAACATCAAGCTATCAACTGCGGTTTGGCCTTGGCTATGCTGGATAAACTTAAATCAAGCGGCTACGAAATAGATGATGAAAAGGCGGTCGAGGGACTGAGCAACGTTTCGTTAGCCGGTCGAATGGAGATGATTTGTGATGACCCGCGAATTATGATTGATGCTGCTCACAATGCCGCAAGTATCCAGGCGATGATACATGCAATAGGTCAGAATATTCCTTATGATTCTATGGTGATAATTTTCGGCTGCAACAACGACAAAGACGTTGTGGGGATGCTGGATAAATTACAATATGGGGCAGATAAGGTGATATTTACTCGCAGCAACTCCGCAAAAGCGATGTCACCGGAAGATTTGGCGGATATGTATACCGAGATGTGCGGCAAGATGTGCCAGAGTTCAGTGAGTCTTGGTGAAGCGTTGCAACTTGCAAGAAGCGCTGTGAATAAGGAGGATTTGATTTGCATTACGGGTAGTTTCTACCTTATCGGCGAGGCCAAGATGCGTTTTGCGAGCTGATTACCGGCCAACAAGCGAGAAAGTATGGCTTCGGCTACCATATGACCTGCTACAGCGCAATTATTGCATTTCAGTTTTGCTCTTTCCCTGCTTGTGCGAAGAGACTTGAAGGTCCTGCAGAAGGTTCTGGATTTGTTTATGAACCTCACGAGTCTGGTGAACGATGAGCTTTTTGTTATAAGTGGTGACCGTTCCTTCTCCACCAGTCCCTTCCCAGCGGTTCGGTTCGACCGTATGAATTATGAGACGGGCGATATCATTTGCGTTGGTGGCACTGCCAGCAAGGTCAGAGATGTCATAAACCCTCGTTTCAAGGCTGACCGGAAGTGCCTCTATTGTTGCTATGAAAATTACTCCGTCCTCAACAGCGTAATCAAGCTCTTCAGCAGCAGATACGGACTTTAACAAAAGCTTCAAGGCCATACCGAGTCGAGCAGACGGTATCGCATCCATACTTATTGGGATAGTCTGGTCGATGTCAGCGTTTTCGAACAAATCTGTCCAAAGCACAACTATATTCAACGGCGGGTCAACGGAATTCTTTAATACCTCTATCGCTTCGCTAAAAGGCATTTCCGGCGTCAGCTCTGAAAGGTCAACAATCTCATCGAGTTGTTTATAAACAACTTCATTAAGCTGGTTCTGTTCGGCTGAAGGTCTCGTCTGCGGGGCTTTTATTTTCTCTTTTGGCTCAATTTGCTTCGTCCGGTTTCCCAATCTGCTAAATTTTGCGCGGGCCTGCTCGATAGCGGCAAAGCGGTCATTTCCTGTGTTTAACCAACGGCCATCCTCTAACTCCAGATAACGGACATCAATAGGGTTTATGATTGGTTTTGATGAGAACTGCTGCGGCAGTTCTGCCGCTACCATCGCACGATTTTCATTCAAAATACGCACCTCAAGAATGGTAGTATTCAAGAGCACCTTAGCCCATTCGGGGTCAATCTTCCTTTGGCCTTTGTCCTTTTGGCCAGCAAAGTGCTTTGCTATTCTTTTAACACTGACCCGTATCCAGCCCGCATTCTTACCGCTGGCTGAAACGCGATTAATCGCAGCGTAGGCAGCCTCGGGCGTTGAAAAATCCTCCTCTTTGGGAAAATCCGCAACGCTGCGATTAACTTCATAGACTCGGAGCGAATTTTCCTTCTCAGCAGCTTGGTCAGACTTGCCCTTGGTCTTTTCCGATTTTGCCTTTTCCAGTCCGGTCTTTGCGTCAGCGTTATCAGGCTCGACTTTTAGCCACATCCTGTAATACTTCACAGCCTTGTCGAACTGTTTCAGTTCCATATAAGTCGTGGCTAAGCCGTTTAAGGCGGCAGTTGCAGTAGGCGCTGCTTTAATTGCTTTTTTCCAATGGGCGATGGCCTCATCGGTTTTGTCCTGTGCTTTGGCGATCCAGCCCAGGCCGTTGAGCGCTGCGGCGTGCTTCGGCTGTATCTTGAGGCATTTCTCAAAAGAGGCCTTTGCATTTAGAAGTTTGCCCTGATTTTGCTGTGACCAGCCCAGGCCGTTCCACGCATTAGCATTGGTTGGGTCTTTCAAAACCGCTTTTTCGAATATATTCTCAGCCTCAGCTAATCTACGCTGCCGCCACAATGCCCATCCTTCTGAAGCTAAATTCTCCGAGGCCATTTTATCCTTATCGCTAACTTTGCTTGCTCTTCCAACACCAGTTAATCGGTACTGAAATGCAGTAGTGATGCTGCCGTCGGTTGGTATCATTTTTTCTACGTGCAGCTCAATCCGTCCAACTTTTGTCCGCCGCTGCATATCCTCTGGAGTTGTGGAAATAAGCTCAGCTCCTTCAGGCAACAGGTATGTTTCTATCCGCAGAGTCGGCTGACCTGCAGCCGGCCAGTGTCTCATAAAATACTGAAACGTATCTTTGCTGCCGGGTACTGGCTTTACAAGCCCCTCCGTTGTCCCCTCGCTGGTATACTCCATTACTTCGCCGGGTAAAACCGGCTCGTTGAAAGTCACCTTATAACGATAGATATCCTCTTCGTGCGTACTTGTAAATTTTATAGGCCTGCCTTTGGCATCGCTCATACCAGTAACATGCACAAAATCGGAATTGATAAAACTGGTATTAGTGATTTCCCTGCCACTCCGATTTATCTGCCTGGTAGCGGTCTTGAACAGAATCGCACCATCTGGCTGAATATCGTTGAACATTTCCTGCGTATACGGTATCTCGGCACGCTCATTTATGCTCTTTGCCTTTGTGATTAACTCTTCAGGGATGGGCGTTGGCTTGCCATCTTTACCTCTTGTTGCGAACACAAGAACATAAGGCTTAGCCGGTTCGCCTGTAACATTCCTGAAACCAATATAGGGTTCAATATTAAATGCTACCAGATATGCTTTACCCGCCTCCAGTTTCACCGGCAGCGTACAGGTTCTCTTTTCGTCATCATAGTAAGGGCTGCCCACCGTTTCAGGATAGGGAGCATCCCATTGAACCCAGGCCCAGGCTCCATCCATCATTGGCTGGTCAAATGTAACTGTTACCTCTCGAAGCTCTGGCGAAACATCATCAGCATAGACAGTGGGACTGGTTCCGACCACCATTGGCCCCTGACCAGTCTTGTCACCGCTTTTATCTGTTTCTCCTTTTTTGTTCTCCCTTAATTGCTCGATAAACTCTTCGTCCATTGCTTTCTGTTCTTTGGGATCCGCCCAATCTGCATTTGATGTCCATTCTACTTTTTCAGTCGAACACGTAGGTTTACCTTTTTGACTGTTCCACCAGTTAGCCCATTTTTGCCAGTCGGCACCGAAATTTTGTCCGGTAAGTCTTACAAGAGAAATCTGAGCCCAGAACCGCGTATTTTGATTATAGTGATAAACAAGGTGGATCAGCTCGGGCATAACCGAATCATCACCGACAATACCTAATGCCCTGACAGCCTGCCAGCGATAGCGATTGTCCTTCTCGATCCGCTCAGCAGCTACTTTAAGCAGAGGTTCTACCGCTCTTTTGCTTTTGATAGCTGCCAGACCGTCTATAGCAGCGTAATACTCTCTACGCTCCGGATCCTGAAGAATCTCTATCCATATTTCTTCTAACTCCTTCTTTGCAGACTTGGAAAGTTTTGCATATTCACTTTTGTCAGGGTCAGGGCCAAATCTCTCTTGTGTCCACTCCATATAGAGTTTTTGTTCTTCATTTAAGGTCTCCGGAAAAGTTTTTTCTGCGCTGGTATATTTTTCTGCTCTTGCCATTGGCAATAGAACGCAACCGATAATAAGAATAGCAGCTAATCCGAGCACACCGAGTTTTGCGGTTTTTGGTATAGGTCGGGTTAACATGCGTTTAATCCTGCCTTTTAGTGCGCTTTTCGATTCCACAACTCCAATCAGCCGCAGCGATAAGGCCGGGCGGCTGAGAGCCATCTTTGCGACGTCTACGAGGGTCTGCGGATACTGCGTGGCCTTGTCGCCCATCGCTACCTGCACGGCCTCGTCAACGGCCTGCTCGCGAATCCTGCGGATTATGGAGTTTGCCAGCCAGAGTAGGGGGTTGTAGAAATATATAATCTGCAAAACAGTCTGTGCCAGATTTATCCACAAATCACCTCGCTTTATATGTGCAAGCTCGTGTAGCAAAACCGGCCTGAGGCGACTTGAGCCGAGAGTCGGTGCCAAATTCTCAGGCACTAAAATCACCGGCCTAAACAGTCCGCACACGGCGGGGCTGGTGGTGTTGGCTGAGACCTTTAAGCCGACTTTACCCTTCAATCCCATCTGCCCGCAGCAGAAGCGGAAGGTATCTTTCATTAGTTGGGTGGGTTTTCTGGCTTGAGTGACAAGTCCGCAGACAAAAATTGCCCGCTGTAGCAACAATAACCCCATCGCTACTACTGTCGCGGCCCAAACCAGGAACACAATGCCTTGCCAAGTTACTGGAGCCGGCGATACCACCGGCGGGCCAGCAGCTTCAGCAACTATCGGCTTGGTATCCGGCGCAGCTGTCGGCGGCGTAACTGCCGCCGGTGTGCCTGCCTCTTCAGCGGGGAGGGCTTGCGCCATTTGCGGTAAACTTACAGGCTCTGCAGGAGTACTCTCGCTGAGCTTTACAGCCGCCAGTTCGTCGCCAAACCAGTGTCCAAGACTCACGGGCGATGACAAGGTGGTCGGCAAAACCAGCTTTAGAAGCACGAGCATCCAGAGCCAGTAGCGAACGACCGCCCGCACTTTTTTTCGCAGCAGCAAATCAGCCAAGAGCAAAACCACTATCAGCACGCCGGATTGGACCAGCATTGGCATAGCAAATTCCACAAATACATATCCGGTAGAATTGATTTGTTCTAAAATCGTATTCATAATTTGTTCTCCGCTTATTAAGATGTTTTTTTACCTTTTATTTTTTGCTTTTACCTTTTTACTTTTTATCATTGCTTCCAGCTTAGCCAATTGGTCTTTAGAGAGCTTATTGCTATCGAGCAGAAACTGCATCATTGGCGTAAAGGCACCGTCAAAGGCCCTTTTTGCCGCCCGCATAATTTCGCTGTGTTGCGCTTCTTTTCTGGTTATAGCGGCGCGGTAGAGAATAAGGTTTCGTATTCTTTCTGTCTTGAGCAGTCCTTTGGTGACCATTCGGTCCATCATTGTCTTAACGGTGCTGTAGGTCCAGGCCTTTTCGCTCTGGAGTGCTTCCTGGACAGTCGGAGCCGCACAGGGCTGATTTTCCCAGACGGCCTGCAATATCGCCCATTCGCCTCCGGTCAGGTCATATTTTTTCTTTGCCATAAAACCTCCTTTTTCTTTAATCATTACGAGCTTACTCTACAACTGTAGAGATTGCAAGGAAAAAATAAAATTTTTTTCAATAATTTTTCCGGTTCGCCAATTATGGCAAAATCTTGACTGAGCAGTGAAAAAAGCTAATATTGGTATTTGGCGCGGATGTGGCGGAATTGGCAGACGCGCAGGCTTCAGGTGCCTGTGCCCCTCGGGGCGTGGAGGTTCGACTCCTCTCATCCGCATTAAACGCGTATATCGTATTACATAGTGTGTATTGCGGGGGTAAAACCGCACTTTTCCAGTTATTAACGCCCAATCTTCTATCATTTCGGTATTGGGCGTTCGACATTCAATATCCGCATTATTGATGCCGTTTTGACCGTATCCAAAGCAGATTAGTCAAAACATCCCATCTGTTTACCTGTGGCGGTCCTCCGTAAGGAGTCCTTAGGACTAGGGACTCCTAACGGAGAGCTAACGGAAATCGTGCCGACAGGCCGATAAATGATAAATAAAAGAAGAACAGATTCGCCCCGCACCTATTAAGCTTAGGCTCATGCCTAATAGGGAGGGGGCTGTGTGCGCATGGCTTGTGGGAGACGATATGTTTGAAATTGCCCAATATTTAGAACAAACAGCGGTACGGCTTAATCCAGCAGTTTTAATCGGCCTGGGATTAGCAGCTGTTCTGCTCGGGCTGTTTGTCTGGCTCGGTGGGCTTGGGTTTAGAAGAGTTCTGGTCGCAATCGTGGGCGCGGTTAGCGGCGGTATTTGTGGATTTTTTATAACCGCCAGAAATGTTATTCCAGCGACGGTTTCGGCAGTTATCGCTGCAGTTATCGCAATAATATTTGAAAGGATATTCATCGCAATACTGACAGGAGTTCTGGCGGCAGCCCTTGGCTTTGCCGTTTTGGCCAAGCCGTACATTGAAAGGGGGAAAGAAACAACTCCGATAGACCGGAACGAAATACAAAGGAGGGGAGAGGCCTTCGGCATTCAGCAAAGTGCAGAAATAACGAAAGAATACATAGCTGATTTTATCACCGAGATGAAACAGATTCTTTCACAGATGCCGGTGTACAACTGGGCAATAATAGCAGCGCTGGCGGTAATTTTTACAGCGGCTGGATTTTTCCAGTGGCGTTTCGCTTCGGCTTTTTGTTGTGCGGCACTGGGGGCAATGCTCATTTTTGCAGGGATGATTCTGCTGTTGTTGTATAAAGGTGCTGCGCCTATCAGCAGGATTTGTCAAAACCAATCACTTTATCTGGGCGTTTTTGCAGCGATGACCATTTTCGGCATGACTGAGCAGTTATTACTCTGTCAACGCATTAAAGGAAAATTGACAAGAAAAAAGAAAACGAATAATGACAGAAAAGAGCCGGAGAAAATACCGACGGACTGGCGAAATAGATAACAGGGACTCTATTTTGCAAGAAAGTCACAAGATGTGAGCCTGTTTGTATTGAGAAGTTTTTGCAAGGGCCAATCGCAGTAAACCTTGAAAAACCAAAAGCTCGTGCTACGCAGAGTAGCAAAGGTTAAGGAGAAAAATGATGGGGCATTTAACGATTCTCGCCCAGGCGGTAGAGAGCCCGGCCGAGCAGCCGATTTTTAGTATGCAAATTGTTCTTGATTCGGTCTGGGAGCAGGTAACAACGTTGTCGTGGCTGCAGGCAGTTATTGCTATTTCATTTGGTGTAGTATATCTGCTTTACGGCTGGCGTATTTTCAAGGTTCTGGTTGTTATTTGCTTCGGTCTTGTGGGTTTATTTGCCGGTATCAAAATCGGTGCTCGATTTGATTCGCAAATTTTGGGCGGCATAGTTGGTCTTTCTCTTTTGGCGGGAATCTCGGTTCCTTTGATGCGGTGGGCGGTGAGCATATTGGGAGCAATTGCAGGCGGCATCTTGGCTGGTGGTCTCTGGTACGCCTTTGAACTGCCGGAAAAATACATACTGGCAGGTGCCATTATAGGCATTGTTGCCGGTGGTATGATTTCGTTTATTATTTTCAGGATTGCCGTTATGCTCTTTACGAGTCTTGGCGGTGGTGCGCTTATTGTAACAGGTATGCTAGCGCTGCTCTATCACTACGAGAGTATCCAAGAGCCGCCGACTGAAACCGTAAAGGCAATGCTCTACAATCACCACTGGTTTGTGCCGGCATTGCTGCTGGCGCCTACCTTTATCGGCATAATATTGCAAAACAAATTCATTAAGGGCTCCAAAAGCTGGAGCGTCTAACCGTCGGATTACTCTTTTACTATCAAGCCTTAATTAGGGTGTTTGGCTGTAACCGCCGTTATCTAAGTGGATTTTGTCCTTGCAAAAGCGCCTTAACTGCTTTACAATCCTTGGCTTGCTACAGGGATTTTGCACCGAAAGGCATCTTTAAGTACAAGGTAAATAGCAGAGATTACAGGTAAAAGCTGTGTTTGAGTCATTAACAGAAAAGTTCAACTTAGTTTT
>CAZTWR010000030.1:0-14220 GCA_964618055.1 uncultured Pirellulales bacterium
TTCAATGTTAGAGGAGCCCGTTGAAGCCAAGCTGATAAAATACACAACTTCCGGTGAATTAACGGGTGATTTTACCAATTCAGTTAGTTATCTTTCTATTGCTTTTTCTGGAGCGTGGGGAAACCATCCGGAAATCGAGCCGGAAGCAAATAACCCTGAGTTGAGTAAGGAAGATAAGAAGCAGCTTTCGACTTTGTCCCGCAAAACAATAATTTATGCGTTGCAGAACAAACGAGTCCCACAGATAACCGAGCTGGGTGTTACGATCAGTGATGAAATGAACAGACCATGTGCAGCATTTGTGACGCTCAAGAAAAATTCTCAGCTTAGGGGCTGTATAGGCGATATCTTTCCGCAGCGACCTTTGTATAGGTCGGTTGTTATCAACGCAATTAATGCCGCCGTTAACGATAGACGTTTTTATCCGGTGACGGGAGATGAGTGTAATGATATTACAATCGAGATATCTGTGCTGACAGTACCCAAACCTATCGCCTCACCAGATGAAATCAGAATTGGCATAGATGGTGTTGTGTTGAATAAGAATGGCCGCTCGGCCGTGTTCCTACCTCAGGTTGCGCCCGAACAGGGTTGGGATGTAAATCAGACGCTCACACAATTGTCTCGCAAAGCTGGGTTTCCTGCCGATGCCTGGAAGGAAGGCGCGAACTTTCTTGTCTTCCAGGCTGATGTTTTTGGTGAAGAAAGATGAGATTTGCTCGCCCCGTTAGAAGTAAGCTGGGAGGGGACAGCGCCCGTTCCGCGTGGATTTCTAACGGGGCTCGCAGCTTGCTGATATTTAGTTTCGGCCTGTTTACTATCGCTGCTCAAACTTTGCTCTTCCGCGATTTTTTAACCACCTTTGAAGGTAGCGATATAAGCGTTGGAATCTTCTTTGCCTCGTGGTTTTTGTGGGTCGGTTTGGGGGCGATACTCGTTTATAGAACCAAAACCTTCGCTGAAAAGCTGCTTAAAAATATAGAATTTTTGTTTTTGTGTTACCTGCCGGCCTTTATCTTGGAGTTGATACTGATTATTCAGGCGCGTGAGCTTGCAGGTATCGAATCTTACGCACTGCTGCCTATAAAAGTGATGGTGCTTTTATCAATCGTGGTTAATGCGCCTGTTAGTGTCATCACAGGGATGTTATTTCCCGTTCTTTGCCGATGGGTTCAGAAGGAGCAGGAACTTGCCGTTTCGCATGTGTACATTATTGAAGCAGCGGGAAGTTTTCTCGGTGGTCTGGGGACAACTGTGCTTTTGGGGGTTGGTGCAAGTTCGGCAAGGATTTTCTTTATACTTGCTTTTGTTCTATCTTCATCGGTTTTTGTTGTCCAGTTTGCCAAGAGACTTGCGCAGAGCGCAAGAGCAGAGGGTAAGGAGAGCGCAAAGCTACTTGTGCCTAATGCGTTTTATTTTTTGCTGCCGTTTTGTGTCCTGCTTTGCTTAGCCTTCGGAGCTGATAAAGCGCTAATGCGTTATGTTCGAGTTGTAAAATGGACCAAGCTGCTTCCCAAGGACAGTTTGGTAGGCTCATTCCGGACGGCTCAGGCAGAGTATCTCTATGGAATCTACCACGGCCAATGGGTAGCTGTTCGCGAAGGCAGCGTTTGCGAAGTACTGCCCGATAGAAGCAACACCGGCAGGATAGCTGCCATCGGCCTGTGTCAAAATCCTGATGCCAAGAGGGTTTTGGTCATCGGCTCGGGCTTAGGTCTCTGCTACGAATTCCTGCATCTGCCACAAATTGAGCGTGTAACCTGGGCGCATTGCGACAACGAATATGTGCGAGAGGTTGACAGATTTATACCTGCGGAGTTTAAGGTCAGCGATGAGCGATTTTACCGCGCCAGTGGCGACGTTCGCTTGCTGCTGGCCAGGGAGAAGCAATATTATGACTTGGTAATCCTCAATCTGCCCGATGCAACGAGTTCGGTTCTAAATCGGTATTACACACGCCAATTCTATCGCCAGGTTAAGGAGGCGATGCAGCCTGATGGTGTGCTGGGAATTCGTATAGCAGGGGGGGAAAACATTATGGGCACCGAGCTAATCAATCTTGGGGCCTCGACGAAACTGACACTTGAGAAGGTTTTCTCTCACCTTGTCCTAACGCCTGGCGAGGATACATGGTTTATTGCATCTGATTCTGGAAAACTTAGTGGTGACCCCGGCAGTTTACGGGAGCGTTTTGCCACCATAAAAGGTGGGGCTGATGTTTTTCCTCCAGAGGCTTTACTTTCTGTTTATTTGCCGGACCGTGCTGCTGCTGCCCTCGAGAACTATTCGGGTGCGGATTTGCCTGAGAGCTTGCTGATTAATCGTGATTCCAGGCCTCTGACGCATTTATACAGTTTATTGCTTGCAGCGAAACAATCAGGAGCGCCGAGCACAAAATTTGTTAAATACCTAACCGTGGCCGGTCCGTTGGCCTTCTGTTTACCTATTCTGGTTTTTATAGCTTTGCGTGCTATTTACTCGATTCGCGATTCTCGAATCTCGATTCTTGACGAGCATCGAGCATCGAGCATCGAGCATCGAGCATCGAGCATCGAGCATCGAGTATCCAGCTTTGATAGTACGTTTTTGGTTTTCTCAGCTGGCTGGGTGGGGATAGGGGTGGTGATTGTCCTGATGTATCTGTATCAAACCTATTTTGGCTCGCTGTACCTGCACATCGGAGTTATTTCTTCTCTGTTTATGGTGGGCTTGACCGCCGGCGCGGTCTTTATTTCGTATTTTCTGACCCGTCGTTCAAATCACCAGTTACCAGTTACCAGTTACCAGTTAGCGGTGATACTTGTACATACACTAATTTTGGCTGCAATTGCCTTTTGGCCGGGTGGACAATGGACACACCTGAGTTTTGCGATTGCATTTGTTCTTTGCGGTCTGTGTGCCGGCAGCTATTTTCCTCTGGCTGCCAAGCAGCTTGCTGATTCTGCTTTTGAAACCGGCCAGGCTGGCAGTAAGCTCGAAACCGCTGACCACATTGGCGCCTCAGTAGGAGGATTACTGACAAGCCTTGCACTTGTTCCTGTACTCGGAACGAAAGTAACCCTGTTTATATTTGTTCTGCTTATTCTGGCCAATATGCCATCTGCCGTACTGAGACTATACAAGCCGTCCCCCTTCTTGCTTTCGCAAGAAAGCAGGGAGGTTTTGGCTACAACCAATTTCGGGTTACGGAGGCTCGGCTACATCTTATTTGGTATCGGGCTATCGGTTATCCTCTGCTCGAATCTACTTGCTAAAGCCGGTGCGGAGTTAAGGCCGTCGCTGCCGCAGTATGCTGCTCAAGCGCTTGCCGGTGAATTGAAAATCGCGCCGGAATCGAAGGTTCTTTCCGATGGCGCTCTCCACTTGGGGACACCTTACGGTGGAAAAATTAATTATTTTAGAGTTTGTGATGCTAACGATAAACTAAATGGCTATACCTTTAGCTCTGAAGACTTAGCGCCGGAGGTTAGCGGTTTTGGCGGGAAGATGAATCTCGCCATTTACGTTGATGCTACCGGCAGGTTAATTAATTTCCATATAATATGGTCCAACGAGACTCCTTCGTATCTTGAACTTCTCAGCCAATGGCGTGGACTTCTCACTGAGCATCAGCTTTTCCAGCTTGAGCCTTTTGCCGATATTCACGCGGTGACCGGTGCTACCGTAAGCTCCAAGGCTGTTCTTTCGGCACTGGAGAGGTCAGGTTATAGGTTCGCCAGCCAGGTCCTCGGCCAGCCTCTACAATCTGGTATCATTGAAGAAAAGATTCATCAGGCCAACTATCTGCCTGATGTCCACGGAATATATCTGATAAGTGCTTTTGTGCTTACTTTTATTGTAATCTACCGCGGCGGATTCCGGAGCAGGCTGGCGATTCTTTGCTTTAATCTTGTGGTTGGCGGCATTGTCTTGAACGCTCAGTATTCCAGTGAGCAAATAGCGACCATATTGTCTCTGCACAGCCCTGCTGTAGGATTGTCAGGGGCCTTCTTGTTAGTTGTGGCAATGCCGCTTTTGGTAATAATCTTCGGCAACATTTATTGTGGCTACATCTGCCCATTTGGTGCTGCGCAGGAGCTGCTGGGTTATATTGTTCCTCACAGATTCAAGCCCGCCGCCGGCGAGATACCGGCTGAATCGATGCGAAAGGCGAGATTCGTCAAATATGTTATTCTTTTTATTTTGATAATGGTGTTCTTTGTTTCCAGAAATCGAACAACGCTGGCATCGGACCCCCTTATAGGGGTCTTTTCGGGCAGTGCCACGCTATATACGGTTAGTGGCGGGTTAATAGTAGCGGCAGCTCTGATAGGCTCGATTTTTTACACTCGCTTCTGGTGTCGATATTTGTGTCCTGTAGGGGCTTTATTGTCTCTGCTTAACAATGTGACAGTATTGAAGCGATTTCTACCCGCAAGGAGATTTGGCAGATGCGAGTTCGGCCTTACCGCGAAAGACCAAATGGATTGTTTATATTGTGATAGGTGTCGTTATCAGACTAAAGACCAAAGACCGAGGACCAAAGACTCGGGTCTTGCATCTTACTCATCTCGTTATCTTGTGGTAGTTGCTGTTTTAGTAGGAATTTTTGTGTCGACGGTCTCGGTGAAGAGGTTTTTACAGGTAATTCCCGCCGGCCTCAGCCAACCCGTCGTTTCAGCATCCGCTGCCGGCCAGCCGAGGGATGTCGATTTGCAGCGTATTCGCACAATGATACGGCAGAGGAGACTTTCCGACCAGGAAGCCGAATTCTATAAAAAGGCTAAGTAGATGTTTAGCCGTCGCCGGCACGGCGACGGTCTTCACCTGCGGAAATAATTGATAAGCCATAAAATAACTGTCAAGACAATCGAAATTATTATACAGCTTGCTATGGGCAGATAAAGGCGCCAGTTTTTGGAGCCGAATTCCAAATCGCCAGGTAATTTAAACAGGCCGATTCGGCCTAATACCATTACAAGGCCGCCAACCAGTGCAATAGTAATTCCCATCAAAATTAACCACTTACCGATTTGTTGTGGACCAAATTCCATCATTTTTCTGTTCATTTATATACCGCAACCTGTCATTCCTGCGCAAGCAGGAATCTCGGTCTTTTCAGTCAATATTATGTGCAATTCTTTCGGCAATTTTTAACTCTGATTGGTATTATAAGGGTTTTCAGAATTGTTCAAAGTGTTAAAATATTTTCTATGAGCAGGGCTAAATGTGATATTCGAATAGGAACCTCAGGATGGCATTACAATCACTGGTCAGGGCTGTTTTATCCTGCTGATTTGCCGAAGAGCAAATGGCTTGAATACTACGCAGAGCATTTTGACACTGTTGAAATCAACAATACCTTCTACCGACAGCCAAAGCCGGAAACTTTCACAAACTGGCACAAGCAAGCGCCGAAAAACTTTCTCTATACTGTAAAGGCCAATCGATATATAACTCACATTAAACGGCTGAAAGACGCTGAGGAGCCGCTTGAGAGGTTTCTTGGGGGGGCATTACTTCTAAAGGAGAATCTTGGGCCTATACTTTACCAACTGCCGCCAAGTTTTCATAAGGACCTTGACCGGCTAAGAGCTTTCTTGAAGGTTTTGCGCTCCGTCGCCAAAGCTATGGAGCGTCGGCGACCTAAAAAACAGATTGCTGTTTTTGAATTTCGGCACGAAAGCTGGTTTTCAGATAACAGCTACGAATTGCTAAAGGAGTTTAATGCCGGCTTTTGCATTCACGATATGCCGGGTATGGAAGTCCCTCGGATTGTAACTTCCGATATAATTTACGTTCGCTTCCACGGCCCAACCGGCAGGTATGCGGGCAATTACTCGAAATCTGCTCTGCAGGGTTGGGCCAAATGGATAAAAGATAACCTCAAAGGCAAAAAGGCCTTCTTCGCTTATTTCAACAACGACCTCAACGCATACGCCGTCTATAATGCGAAAAAATTGAAACAGCTTCTGGTCAGACAAGAACGTTCAGGCCCTTTTTGATGGCGTATCGGCGGACGGATTCAATCTCTTCAAAGGTGGGTCGGCGGTTTATTTTGGGGTGTAGGTGCGCCTGGTAGCAGGGGCGGTACTGGTCCATTACGTTAATTGTAGTTTTTGGGCTAATTTGCTCTGCTAAAAAGTCTATAATCTCAAAGCTGCCTGCTAAATTCTCCGGCAAAACTAAGTGTCGTACCAAAAGGCCGCGTGCAGCCAGGCCTTTTTCTATTTGCAAATCACCGACCTGGCGGTGCATCTCTTTTACAGCCTCGCGGTTTATCTGTGGGTAGTCGGCAGCATTGGAAAGCTGCTGTGCAACCGCCGAATCCGAATACTTCATATCGGGCATATAGATATCTATCAAGCCCTCAAGTAATTTGAGCGTTTCAACCGAATCATATCCGCCGGTATTGTAAACCGTCGGCAGAGTCAGGCCTTTACTTTGCGCCAGTTCAAGAGCAGCCGTAATAGCGGGGATAACGTGGGTAGGCGTAACAAAATTGATATTGCTGCAGCCGTGATTTTGCAGGCCGAGCATCGATTGAGCCAACTGCTCAATTGTTACTTGCCGGCCGTTGCGATGATGGCTGATATCGAAGTTTTGGCAGAAGATACAGCCTAAGTTACAGCCGGCGAAAAATATCGTTCCTGACCCGCCGTGACCGACAAGGACACTTTCCTCACCGAAGTGTGGCCCTACGGAGCTGACCGCCGGCATTTCTCCGATACCGCAAAAGCCAATTTCGCCCTTATCCCTCGACTTCGCTCGGGACGGTGAGCCTGTCGAACCGCTGCGCTTAACTTTGCATTTACGCGGACAGAGCGTGCAGGAATTCATCATCCCCCACAGCTTTTGCACTCGTTTACTGAATGAATCGATACTAATTGGCGAAGATGTCATATTTGGTTTTTTCAGGCAATAAGCTCTGGTATTATTATCCATTCGATTTGCCATGGTTCGACGTTGCTCACCATCTTGAGCTTGTCGAAAGATCGGTTTTCATCGGAAGAGTTTAGGGCCCTCGCCTTGCGGGAACTTAGACATACGATACCAGCATTTTTGAATGCCACCGTATTGGCTGATTCGGACCCTGCTACCTGTGGCAGAGCTAAAAGCAGCGAAGCTAATTTGCTCAAAAAGGGCAGATGCCCGATGACCATAATATCGCCGTCGGCCGAGATAAGCTCATCCTTCAAGGCCTTAACGTCGTCATTCGGCCCAAGGCCGTCACGGGCATTAACGGCCTTGTTTACCTTTATAACTTCAGCCAAAACCTCGGCTGTCTGCTCAGCCCGTTTTTTCCTGCTGTGCCACAAATAGTCAACGCACAGGTTCAAAGGTTTTATGAATGCTGCGACTTTTTGTATCTCGCTGCGTCCCTCTTCGGTCAATGGCCGTTGCGGGTCTATTTGCTCCGAAGCCGCTTTTGCGTGCTGAACAAGGTATAATTTCATCTTTTGCCTCCTTTTAACAAAATCTTGTCCCCGCGCAGGCGGGGATCCATTCGTCGTTATTATAACGCAACCTTTTAATTTAACAATTGCTTATACCGCATCAAGAAATGTCATTGCGAGGAGCAAAGCAACGTGGCAGTCTCATCCTACTAATGACTATTCACTAACGACTAATTTGCTCGTGCTGCCTCCTGCGAGTTTACCCTGAGCTTGTCGAAGGAGATACTGTTTTGCTCTATTTGCTGTTGCATCCTCCAGTTCGGTCCCTGTTTCCATTTACTTCGTAGCTTCGCTCCTACGCAATACTAATGTTCCTCGTTGCGGCCTCCGCCAGCACATCGCAATTTTTGTGGCTAATTTTTGTTTCGAATTTCGTATTCTCGTCTTGACGTAGGCCAAGCCGTAGCCAGATTGGTAATTTGAATTTGTCTCGAATTTCGAATTTAGTGCTTCGGATTTTTGATTGATTTTTGCCTTCAGAAAGACCCCTGCGGCAAGCGGAGCAAAATCAATCAAATGCGCAGGGGGGTGAAAAATTTTTGAATATTTTCGAATATTTTCAAACGTTTCTGTATAGTTTTCGAACGTTTCTATACAGTTTTCGAATATTTTCAAACGTTTTTGAACGTTTCTTACAGAAACTTGCGCATTTGGTGCGAAATTCTTACGCGTTTGCGAATAAACTTGCGCATTTGATTGAAAAATTTGTTTCGTTTCCGCTCCTTTTTTGGGAAATTTGCCCCCAAAATATTCACTTTTGCGTAAATAATCCCCAGCCAACACTCCGGCCTCTCCCAGGCAGTTTTATCTCTCCCATCCGCCTAAATTTCCCTTCTCAGCTGGCCCAGCAATGTCCCCTGCAACTTATGTAATTCCAGAAGGCTGCCCACATATTCTGCTGCTTTTGTCTGGCTTTTCGCGGTTTTTCTCACTCTTTCAGCCCCTTTTGCTCCTTTAACCAGCCTCGTTCCCTTTATTTTTTTTCTTGTAGATTTTGTCATTTTTTATGGCCTCCTTATTGACAAAATTCACATTTGTGTCTAAACTTTACATCTTTAGAACAAACTCTTGTTAGAATATTAACGCAATTGCGAAGTAATGCAAGAGAAATTTTCGTATTTACGAAAAATTATGAAAATTTTTAATGAAAAAGCGATAATCGAGCGAATCAAACACCTCCGCCAGCAATATGCAGGCAGTCGCGGCAAAAGCAAATTTGCTCGCGCTTTGGGCATAAGTTCTTCTACTTACAGTTATTACGAAAATAGCCGAGTTCCGCCCATCGAAATTCTGCTGAAAATTGCCGACCTTACAGGAGCTGATTTGGATTGGCTGCTCACCGGCAAAAAATCCCTAAAAACCCCTATATCGGAGCCGGGAAAATCCACTTCCGGACCAAATATTTCGCTTTTGCGAAAATTAGATAGCTTATTAGCCGAAAATCCAGAGTTAACAGAACCGATTTCAGCTTTTATTGACCTGCTATGCGAAAAAAAGGGAATTGAGAAAGAATTTTATTCGCAGATACCTCCAGCCAAACCAGCCCGGCCCGGCTGGATACCTGTGCTCGGCAGAACCGCCGCCGGTATGATTCATTTTTGGGACAAAGAAGTTCTGCCGCAGCCGAAGCAGGCTGTTACCGAGCTTGATGAACTGGTGAAAAAACACCTTGGCAAAGCGATTATTGCCTCTGCCGATGGCACAGTGTCAATTGATTTGCAGGCACGGGCTTTGGTGGATGGCCTTAAAAAGCGGCAGGCAAATCTGATTCAGGTTAGCGGCCAAGAAAAAGAGGGAATAGTTGAATTTGTCCAATGTGAGGAAATTTTTGAGCTGTTTCCCGACAGCTTTGCGCTGCATATAGATGGTGATAGTATGTCGCCCAGAATAAACGATGGCAACATTGTGATATTGAGCCCATCGGTGCCGGCAGGGCAGGGGCAAATAGGGATTGCACGCATTGCAAATCAAATCGGGGTTACCTGCAAACTTATAAGAAGTACAGAACAGGCCGTCCATCTTATACCAATAAATGAAAGATATGAAACGAAGGTCGTTGCTAAAAAGGACCTGCTTTGGGCACTGGCCGTTTTGTGTCATATAAGCGCTCGTGCTACGTAGCGAAGCGCTATTTCGCGGAGAAGCCAAGGGCGCTGGATGGGGATTATTTACGCAAAAGTGAAAATTTTGGGGGCAAATTTCCCAAAAAAGGAGCGGAAACGAAACAAATTTTTCAATCAAATGCGCAAGTTTATTCGCAAACGCGTAAGAATTTCGCATCAAACGCGCAAGTTTTTGTAAGAAACGTTCGAAAACGTTTGAAAATATTCGAAAACTGAGTGAAAACGTTCAAAAACTATACAGAAACGTTCAAAAATATTCGAAAATATTCAAAAAATTTTCACCTACCCACGTTTTTGATTGAAATTTTCTCCGCTAGTCGTCGGGGGTGTTTTTAGGCTGGTCGAACTGACTAAGATGGTTGAACTCCCTCGACCAAGCTCGGGACCTGCGCTCTGCTCCGGCCTGCGCATTTGATTGATTTTTGGTAGCCACTAAGAAACGAAGAAAAATTAACCACGAATCCACACGAATTAACACAAATTTTCCAGACACGGATGAACGCAGATTTACACCGATTTTCGGCAGGAAATTTCCGGGTTGTGTTTGGTGAGAATTGGGTATTTTTTGTTTTTCAGTGTCGGATTTGGGGGGTAAAATAGGAATATGGAATATCTAAAATTAAGAAAACTTAAAAAGGAATACAAAAACCTTTTTGAGACATACAGCCCAGAAGATTTAGCGGAACAATCTTTACTAATAGATTTATTGGTACAATTAACAAATAAATATTCTATACTACTAACTACTTCCAGAAGAGACATTGATAAAATCAGAATAAGAATTGAGGAGGTTATTCAATGTGAAACAAAAAATCTTTACACACGTTGGGGAATAATTGCAGTTATAGTAGCTGCGATAATAACTGGGATAGTAGCTTTCCTTATGGCACTGTGGAATAAGTCAGGAAGTTAAAATGCCATTTTGACAAATATGAGATAGTTGGGTATCTGATTTAAAGCGAGAGTAAGTATGGAAAATGAACAAGCAATAAGACCGATTTATTCTGAATTGCAGGGATACCTTGCACAAGCACCTGGCGAAAAAATAGGACATATATATACACAGGAGCTTTGGGAACAGTACAATAAAACAATCCAAGAACTCAATTCAGTAACAGGTAAAGATTATAATAGATACCGTTTAACTCCTATAAGGGGTGGCGGAGGTAGATTGCATTTACCAAATGACGTATATCACCAAAAACTTGGTGGCCTTATTGCACGTCTGCACGCTGAATACTTTTCAGGTGAACCGACTCCCTTTGCAGAGATGCCTTCAACAATAATTACGCAAAGCCAAAATCAGAGTCAATCGGTCCAAGTGCAATTACTGCTGGAAGTTAATGACCTGATTCACGAAAAATTGGGTGAGTTTCAAGATGGGAGCAAGGAGAAAACATTTTTAGAAAAGATAAAGGCTTCTTTGTCTTCTGTAAAGAACGTTAGGCAGTTGGTTTCACTGTTATTAAAAACAGCAAAAACGCTAGGAATTACAATTGAACAATTAAAAGATTTATTCGGCTAATATCAAAGCAAATATTAACAAGAAATTTGGAACGTCCAGACGGCGGGCGTTAAAGGGTAAAGCGAACCTCACGTATGCACCCCCACGTGAAACGTGGGGCTAAATAAGTAATAACCCCCGACCACAGGGGTCGGGACTGAACGATGGGGAAAGACCCCGCAACATTCCTCGCAAAAGAGTGTAAACTGTGGGGCTAAGTAAGGAGAAATTAAGATGCTGGCGAGGCACCGGCCCTTCGAAAAACTCAGGGTAAACTCAGTCGCCGGTTGGTTTGCTTAGAAAAAAAGCGGAAGGTAACCTTTTTTATAACAACGACTGGATTCCTGTCTTCGCAGGAACGACATTTTTAATGAAGCGTCGCCGTGCCGGCGACGGCTAAACAACCTAAGTATTCTGGATTCCGCATCCCCGGCCTACGGATTGTCAGGGTAGGCAAGTGCGGAATGACAAACCCCGTCATCAAGATGGACGGGGCTAACGGGGGTGGGCAAGGAACACGCCCGGCGGGTAAACCCTTCGACACTTCGACAATGCTCTAAATACAAAGTAAATAACCACGCCCTTACGGATGTAGTATTACGAAGGAATAATAAACTATGTGCTTTACACTGATGCTCTGTATATGCTAATATTGAAAATGTGGTTGTTCTAAATCCTAAATTTAAGGAGAAAAGTTATGTTCAAGGTTAAAAAAGTATCATTATATGTTACGATGGGGCTGTTTCTGGTAATTGCCTTAAACTGCGCTGCGGCTGAAGAATCAAAAGAAGCTGTTATGAAAAGAAACTCGCCTGACCCATTCGAGCAGAATAAACGCCTCGGCCGAGGGGTAAATTTAGGCAATGCGCTCGAAGCACCGAAGGAAGGCGAGTGGGGGGTAACATTGAAAGAGGAGTATTTTAAGATTATAAAAGACGCTGGGTTTGATTCTGTCCGCATACCTTGTCGCTGGTCCGCCCATGCATTGGAGGAGCCGCCCTATACGATTGACCCCGTTTTTTTCGCGAGAGTGGACTGGGCGATTGAAAATGCGCTTAAAAATGACCTTTATGTGATGCTGAATATACAACACTATCGTGAACTAACGAGTGACCCTAATAACCACAGCGAACGTTTCCTTGGTCTTTGGAAGCAGATTGCAGAGCACTATAAGGGTTATCCCGATTCTGTCCTGTTCGAGCTGCTCAATGAGCCGTACAAAGCCTTAACAGCAGAGCTGTGGAATGACCTGCTTAAAAAAGCCCTGCCTATAGTTCGCAAATCAAATCCTCACAGAACCATTGTAATAGAACCTACCATTTTAATAGACCCTGTTTTCGTTGTCCGCCTTGAGGAACTCGATATTCCCAGAGAAGAGGGGAACATTATCGTTTCTTTTCATTATTACATACCACTAAAATTCACACATCAGGGTGCTCCGTGGATGGGCGAAAGGTCAGAAGCGTGGATGGGCACAAAATGGACGGGGACAGATGAGGAAAAACAGGTAATTATCGACACTTTCGATAAAGCCGCCGCCTGGGGCAAAGAGCATAATAGGCCCATCAATCTTGGCGAATTCGGCGCTTACGCAAAGGCCAATAAGGACGACCGAACCCGCTGGACGAGCTTTGTCGCAAAAACTGCTTGGGAACGTGGCTTTAGCTACCTTTATTGGGAATTCTGCCATGAAAACTTCGGTGTTTACGACCAGCAGACAAATCAGTGGAACGATTATCTTTTGAACGCTCTTATTCCACCGGAAAGATAAACTATCGCTTAAACTTTAGCAGGCAACCCAGGCCAGAGGCCTGGGCTAAATCAACGGCGTTAATGGGGTTGACATATCCGGTTCAGCGTAATATATTAAGTGTTTCTACTTTTCCCTGTGGAACTTTCTGCTGGGTCAATGTATTAAAATATTACGCGAAAGGAGATTTTTGAGAATGGCAGAGAAACGGGTGTATTTTTTTGGTAATGGAAAAGCCGAAGGCAATACGAAAATGAAAGAACTTTTGGGCGGCAAGGGTGCTGATTTGGCAGAGATGACCAATGTCAGGGTGCCGGTGCCGCCAGGCTTTACTATCAGCACAAAGATGTGCCGTGAATATTACAAATCCGGCGGCAAATGGCCAAGCGGGCTGGCAAAGGAAGTCGATAAGAACATTGCCAAGCTGGAAAGGGCAATGGGCGCAAAGTTAGGCGATGCCAACAAGCCGCTGTTAGTTAGTGTCAGAAGCGGCGCCGCTGTGTCTATGCCCGGTATGATGGATACGGTGCTTAACCTCGGGCTAAACGACGATGTGATTGCTGGCATTATTAAAAAAACCTCAAACCCGAGATTCGCATACGATATATATCGCCGGTTCATAGATATGTTCGGCGACGTTGTGATGGGCTGTGACCACGAGCATTTCGAGCAGGTTATCGACGCAGCGAAGAAAAAAGCCAAGGTCAAACTCGATAACGAATTAAGTGCCGAACAGTTAAGAGAGGTCGTCGAGCAATATAAAAAGGTTTACAAAAAATACGTTGGCGAATTGTTCCCGCAGGACGGACGAGCTCAGCTAACACACGCTATCAATGCTGTGTTTGGCTCGTGGGACACTCCCCGGGCCGTGCGATACCGGCAGTTAAATAATATTATCGGTCTGCTCGGTACGGCTGTGAACGTTCAGGCGATGGTGTTCGGCAATATGGGCGAGGACTGCGGGACAGGCGTTTGCTTTACACGCAACCCAAGCACCGGCAAAAAAGAATTCTACGGTGAGTTCCTGATGAATGCTCAAGGCGAAGATGTTGTGGCCGGCATTAGAACACCCATCGAATTGAAAAAACTCTCGAAAGTGATGCCGAAGGCCTACAGGGAACTGACTTCTCTGATGACCCGGATAGAGAAGCACTACAAAGATATACAGGATATGGAATTTACGATTCAGAATAGAAAGCTCTATATTCTGCAGACGCGAACGGGTAAGCGCACAGCTGAATCTGCGGTAAAGATAGCCGTTGATATGGTTAAGGAAAAACTTATTACCAAAAAAGAGGCAGTTAAGCGAGTTACACCTGAGCAATTGGACCGCCTGCTGCATCCCCACTTTGACCCGAAAGCCAGTCGCAATGTAATTGCCAAGGGTCTGCCTGCATCGCCGGGTGC
>CAZTWR010000031.1:0-14103 GCA_964618055.1 uncultured Pirellulales bacterium
AAGACAACGTGGGGTAAGAGATATATAAAAAGCAGATTAAAAGAATACATCACGAGGCAGGATGGGGGGCTAAACGAAGCGGAATCGCAATAAAGCGAAGGTTGTATTTTAATGGATCCCTCCACTCTTTCGACTACGCTCAAGACAGGTTCGTCCGGGATGAAAGGTCGTTTACAATTTGTGATTTAATGTTACAATGTGGGTGTGATTAGGTGATTTAGGTTAATATAAGGTAAATAACAATGGCGGAAGAGAAAACAGGTAATCCGGAGTGTAAGAGTGAATCGCACAATAAACACCTGTGCTATATCGTTTCCCAGGGCTTTCATCTCAGCAACGTAGAAGAATACAAGGAACTTGTCAAAGATGCAGAGTTCGAATGCCGGCATTGTGGGCGCTTGGCTAAGAGTGCAGATAATCTGTGTGAGCCGGTTAGATTGTAATGTTGGGGTGTAGAACGACGCGGAGAAAATGCGTAGATGCGTTAATGCGTGGATGTGGGATTTGAGATTGCCATATTTGCCTTCGACGGATGATGGAGGAGGGATGACAGAGGACGGAGGGCTTCAAATTTACTATTTTCTATTGACTATTTACGATTTACGACTAATAGCGTAGAGCGGATAATTTTGCGATCCTTCGACTATGCTCAGGACAGGTTTTGCGATTTTCATGCAATAAACGGGGGTAATGGTTCGTCTATACATAAGTTAGAGCTTGATTTGGAGGGTGGCTTTTTGGTATAATAATGCAATATATTAAGTGAGGGGAAAGGTGGAGACGAGGGCGGTATATCGGCTGCGGGAAATTGATGATGCAAGATAAATTGAAAATTCGTTTTTTACGGGCTAAATTTTTGGTTCCGGCAGCGGTTATAGTGTTTCTGTTGATATGGGTTGTAGTTGTAGCTTTTAGCTCTGCCACAGGTAATCATTCCGGTTCGAAAGTTGTCCTGTCCGGTGATATGCCGAGTTTTGCAGTCAAGCGTGGGCCTTTGAGGATAAGTGTAACTGAATCGGGGACCATTCAGGCGCGTGAACAGATAATTATCAAAAGCGAGGTTGAAGGGAGAACAACAATTCTTTCTCTGGTGGAGGAAGGCACACGTGTCAAGGAGGGAGAGCTGCTGGTTGAATTAGATTCGAGTCAGCTGTTAGATGAAAGAGTTGACCAGCAAATTCGGGTCCAGAACACTGAAGCAGCTTTTATTGGGGCGCGTGAGAATTTAGCTGTGGTTGAAAACCAGGCACAGAGTGATGTCGATAAGGCAGAGCTGGTGTTTGAATTCGCCAAGCAGGATTTGAGGAAATATCAGGAAGGTGAATATCAAAATGAGCGTAAGGAGATGGAGTCGCGGATTACGCTGGCTAAAGAAGAGCTTCAAACGGCGGAGGAGAAATTAAAATGGTCACAAAAACTTTTCGAGAAGGAATATATTTCACAAACAGAATTGCAAATTGACGAACTGGCAGCGCACAAGAAGGAACTGGACCTGGAACTGGCGGAGAACAATTTGCGTCTGCTGGAAGATTTTACTCATCCAAGGAAGCTGGCGGAACTTGAAAGCGATGTTAGGCAGGCAGAGATGGCGCTGGAGCGAGCAAAACGTAAGGCCAAAGCTGATGTGGTTCAGGCTGAGGCGGAACTGAGGGCAAAAGAGTCTGAATATGAGCGGCAGAAGGATAAACTGAAAAAGAATGAGGAGCAAATTGCAAAGACAAAGATTTATGCGCCTGCTGATGGATTAGTAATCTATGCGACCAGCGCCAAAACTCGGTTTTGGCGTGGTAGTCAAGAACCACTGGATGAAGGTAGTGAAGTTCGCGAACGAGAGGAGCTTATTTATCTTCCGACGGCGTCGGCGGTGAAGGCTGAGGTCAAAATCCATGAAGCCAGTCTGCAGAAGGTTAAGACTGGTTTGCCGGTAGTGGTTACGGTTGATGCTCTGCCTGGGAAGATGTTTACCGGCCATGTTGAGAAAATTGCTCCTTTACCTGATGCCCAAATGGTCTGGCTGAACCCTGACCTGAAGGTCTATAATACCGAGGTTTATCTTGAAGGTGAGGGTAGTTATCTTCGCACAGGGATGAGCTGCAGGGCGGAAATCATTATAGAGGAGTATAATGACGCAATATACATACCTGTTCAGGCAGTTCTTCGTGTTGGAGGAGAGCCAACCGTTTATGTGCTGGGTGAGAAAGGATTTGAGCCTCGGGGAGTTGAAGTTGGTCTGGATAATAACCGGATGATAAGAATCATTCGAGGTTTGCAGCCGGGTGAGACTGTGCTGCTTACGCCGCCTTTGGCTTCTGCTGCTGTTGAACAAGGTGCAGATAGAGCTATCAGCGGGACATCTGCCGGCGAAGCCGATACAGCTCGGAGAAAAAAGTCTGTTGAAAGGGACAGCGGACAAAAGCTGGATACAGAGAAAGCTGAGCAGGAAAGTCCGCAGGATGAAATGAGGCCGAGCCCTGAACAGATGCAGAAGATGCGAGAGAAGTTTGAAAAGATGTCTCCTGAAGAGCGAGAGGAGCAAATGCAGAAGATGCGAGAGAGATTTGAGAAGATGTCTGATGAAGAGAAGGAGGAGATGCGTAAAAAATGGATGGAGAGGCGCCAGCAGCAAAGAGGGGAGGGTGAATGAAAGGTGAGCTGGTATCCAATTCCAACGCCGGGATAATCCATCTGGAAAATGCTCAGAAGATTTACCGGATGGGCAATCAAGATGTGAAGGCCCTTGCAGGTATAACGTTGTCGTTCACTCGCGGTAGCTTCTGGGCGATTATGGGCCCAAGCGGCTCAGGTAAAAGTACAATGATGAATATCCTTGGCTGCCTCGACCGTTTAAGCTCGGGTCGGTATATTCTTGAAGGCCGGGATGTGAGCACACTTGATGATGATTCGCTCAGTGAGCTACGGCTGCGGCATCTTGGTTTTGTTTTTCAAAGTTTTAATCTCATTCCACAGTTGACGGTTCAAAGAAATATCGAGCTTCCACTTTACTATCTGGGATGGGGGGCAGGCAGCAGCGCTGAGCGTGCCAGAGAACTTGCCGAAGAAGTAGGACTCGCAGAGCGACTGCACCATCGCCCGGCGGAGTTATCCGGAGGTGAGATGCAGCGTGTGGCAATGGCGAGGGCATTGGCCAACGACCCTCAGATAATTTTTGCCGACGAGCCTACCGGTAATCTCGATACAGCGACAGGAGAAGAGATTCTTGGCCTGTTGGTTGAACTTAATGAGCAGGGCAGGACGATAATTATGGTGACGCATGAGCCGAATGTTGCAGCACACGCCAAGCAGCGGCTCCATATGCTCGATGGGCTGGTTGAGCGTATCGGGGGAGACTTATGAAACAAATTAAACTCGTCCGTAACATCTGGCTTGGTATTGAAAACCTGCTTCTACATAAGCTGCGCTCTTTGCTTACAACGCTGGGTATTGTCTTTGGGGTCGGTAGTGTAGTGGCGATGCTGTCGGTGGGAGAAGGGGCGAGTAAAGAGGCGCTCGATGCGATTCGTAAACTTGGCAGCAATAATATAATTATCAATGCGATTAAATCGATTGATGAAGAATCGGCCAGTACGACTCATTCTCATATGAGCATCTACGGACTGACATACGAAGACCACGCCAGGGTAGCTGAAACTTTTAAGAGTATAAGGCAAGCAGCTCCTGTGAAGCTGATACGTAAAGAAGGGCGCCTGAGGGAGAGAGCGTTAGAACTGCGTGTAGTGGGGACGACACCGGCGTGGTTTGAGCTGGTGCAAAGGCCTGTTATAGCCGGCCGAGTCCTGATACCTTCTGACGATGATGAGCGTGCACCTGCGGCGGTTCTAACGGAATTCGGTGCTCGAAGACTTCTGGCTGCTGAAAGTACAATCGGTCAGTCTCTTAGAATAGGCAGCGACTATTTTGAAATCGTCGGAATTGTCAAAAGCGAAAGCGGTCAGGCAGGCAACATTCAAATACCCGACCAGGAAGTAGACGTTTATATCCCTATCAATGTTGCGCGTTCATATTTCGGCGACGTAATCTCGAGGAGAACAGCCGGCACACACGAACGGGAAATGGTGGAGCTGCATCAGATGATTGTGCAGGTCAATTCGATTGAAGATGTCGAACCTACCGCAACGGGGATTGAGAATATGCTAAAACGCTTCCACAAAAAGGAAGATTACCGTGTAAGCGTGCCGTTGGCTTTGCTTCGTCAGGCAGAAGCAACAAAGCGGACGTTTAATATTGTACTTGGTTCGATTGCGGGTATCAGCCTGCTGGTAGGGGGCATCGGGATTATGAATATCATGCTGGCATCGGTAACAGAGCGGACGCAAGAAATAGGGATTCGGCGGGCTATCGGCGCCAAGAGAAAACAGATTATCAGCCAGTTCCTGATAGAAACGGTTGTTCTTTCCATAATCGGGGGCCTTATTGGTATCGGACTGGGGGTTCTGGTGCCATCTTTAATAACATATTTTGCAGGTATGCCAACGGTCATTACGCTGGAAAGTATTGTGCTGCCTCTGGTCATCAGTTTTAGTGTCGGAATTATCTTCGGTTTGTATCCAGCGGTGCGTGCTGCTAAAGTAGACCCTATAGTTGCACTTCGACACGAGTAGCAAAACGTGATGCGTATTTTCTATTTATTGTGAGCGGGTGAGGTCGAGAGTGACCAATTGTAGGCCGGAGGCCTTCAAATTTACTATTTTCTATTGATAATTTTCTATTTATTATTTTGATGCTGTTAGGTCGTGGATTACAGACTGTAAGCCAGACGTAACTATCGCTAAATGATCAAAGCAGATTTTGTCAACAGTGTCTTCGGGGCAGTGGTAATAAGGATAGCGGAATGGGGCGGTGTCGGTCACCATAATAGCGGGGTAGCCCTGCCGCCAAAAAGACTGGTGGTCCGACCAGTTGATGCCTGGGATAATTTCCGGGATTGCTCCACCCTCCGATGGGAACTTGCAGTTTTTGCGGAACGAGGCGATAACTTTATGCAAAAGTTTGCGGTTGGAGAGGTTGCTGACGAAGCTGATGAAGTTTCCAGTCGAAGGGTAGAAGAGACTAAAAGGTGGAGGGTATTTTTGAGTTTTGGGCTTATCAGTGTAGTAGCCAATAGTCTCAAGGCAGAGCATAGCGATGATGTTCTCATCTTTTTCTCGGCAGCTTTTGGCGTAAAACATACTTCCCATTTGGCCGGTTTGGAAGAATGGCGGCTCTTCGTTGGTAAAGAAGACGAAGCGCAGAGTTTTGTCGATTTTTTTGCCGGCGAATCGGTGTGCGAGGGCAAGTGCTGCTGCGACGGCTGAAGCGTTGTCATTTGCACCGGGGCAGCCGATGACAGAATCGTAATGGGCGCCGATGATTGTAATCTGTTCAGGGTGTTTTGTTCCGGTGATTTCGACTTCGATATTGCAGCAGTTTTTGCCCTCTACGAGATAATTTTGTCTGTGGACTTTGTAGCTGGCATCGGCGAGAGAGGTTTCTAAGAAGTCGGCGGCGGCGGTGAGGTTGTGGTGGTTCCAGATGTTTCGCTGGCCGATTCGGTCTGCAAGAGTTTCTACGTCGCGTAGCAGTTCATCCCGCAGCAAAAGCTGCGCGGGAGTGAGGGGTGGAAGCTCTCCGCTGTAAGTTTTTCCGGGCATTTTGAGCATTGTTAAATACGCCCACAGGCAGAATATTGCAAGGATTGCTGCCAGCACGGCGAGTTTGAGAGCTGTGCGGCGAGTTGTAATTCTTAGGGCAAATGTCCTTTTGCGTCCCGCCTTTATGGCAGCGGCCTTTGCCGTCCTGGCGACTGGTTCCTGTCTTCGGTTCAACACGGCTCTATTATCCTGAACAGGGCCTTGTGGTCAAGGGTTTAAGGGTGAGCCTTCGATGTTGCTCAGGACAGGTTTGCGAATTGGGCCAGCGCTCGATAAATTTAATCTGGTCTTTTCTCCCTAAGTTGCTATAATTAACACTATCTTGCTACCTTAGTAGCTGAGCTACTGAACGGATAGCGATTAGCATATAACGGATAGTGTCAGATGGGTGATAAATCGCAACTGGCAAAATTGTTTGCCAAAGAAAAGTTTGCAGAAATCGAGCGTGTTTTCCGCAAGCATTTCCAACTTGGCCTTGAAACAACGAGCATCCGCGGCAAAGAAATAAAAAGGATGTGCAGCGACGATTGTCATCCGCAGTTTTGCCAGGTTGTTCGCAGCAGCACGGCGGGCCTTAAAAGGTGTAGTAAAGAGCGGAGGCGAAGCCTGAAGATTGCGATAGAAACGGGGCAATCTTATATTTCACTTTGTCATGCAGGTATAGTTTTGGTTTGTGTGCCGGTTATGGATAAAGACAGGGCATTGGGAGGGATGTTTTTCGGCAAATGCCTTTGGGAACCTGTAACGCCAATCCTGGTCGAGGATATCAAAAGGCGATTGAAAGGTATTCGTACAGACAAAAGAAAGTTGACAGCGGCGATATACAGATTACCGGTTATACAGGGTAGGCAAATCCAAAAGGGAGCGGAGTTTTTATTTGATTTACTTTACGAGATTGGGGGGTTCGACCCGCGTGTTATACGATGGCGGCGGCAGCGGTCGGAGCAGCAGTCGCAGATAGGTGAGTTTATCCAGGAAAGGAAGAAATTAGGAACCGAGTGGGAATATCCGCTGGAAAGTGAACGTGAGTTGTTGGGGAAGGTGAAAATCGGCGACAAGACAGGGGCCAAGGAGATTCTGAATTCCATACTGGGGACGATATTGTTTCATAACCCGGGCGAGCTTGGTATTCTTAAAGTGAGATTGCTGGAGTTGTTAAGTATCCTGAGCCGCTCGGCTGTGGAAGGAGGAGTGGATGTTGACGTTATGCTTAGAAAGAATCTGACCTTTGTGAATAAAGTGATGCAAATTAATGACCAAGGTGATTTGTGTGCGTGGATTAGTACGGCGCTGAATGAATTTATCGAGTTGGTATATTCATCACAAGATGCCAGGAAGGTAACGCAAATCAGGCCTGCGATAAACTATATTGATGCCAACTATGATAAGCCGATAGGCCTTGCGGATATTGCCAGAGCTTCATACATGAGTGTTTCACGATTGGCTCATGTATTCAAAGAGCAAATGGGTATCACTCTTATAGATTACCTGACCAGCGTGCGGATAGAGCGAGCGAAGCAGCTATTGCTGGCGACGACGCAGAATTGCACAGAAATTTGTTTTCAGGTCGGCTATAATAATCAAAGCTATTTTACGCGAACATTTAAGAGACTTGTGGGGATGACGCCTCGTCAATTCAGAGTTAAAAACCTGCGCAGAGAGAAGATTTCAGCGCCTCTGTAATCGTATTTCGTATATCGTATTGCGTATTGCGTGAGGCATAGCAATCTACCTACCTATATCGATAATGGTCATTCGGATTTTGTGCTTCGAATTTTCGAAACTTTCGGATTTCTCCGCTGCAGGTGGAGTAGATTGTCTTCAATTTCTCAAAGCACATAACGGCAAAGCTAAGCAGTTGTCAGATAAGCCGTCTCTGCCCAATCCTGTGCACCACACTTACACGGTTTGCTACTATCACTGCAATCATAGCATGTATATCGACCGCAACTCCTGCATTTGAAGCATCCTTGAGCTTTCTTAATTAAAACATCCGTACGCACACTTACGCCAGTGAGAATGAACATTGGAGTCTTACACTTCGCACAACGAACACTCTTTGAGTCCCGTTTACCCAAAAAAGAGTTGAAAATACCCATGATGCCCTCCTTTTAATCATATGATATTGTATTCAATTTCAAGCTCTCAAAGAACATAACGAAATGATGAGGAGCTTCGATCAACTTATTATGCAGGGTCTGATGCAACTCGGAAGCCAATCGAGTCCCTGTAGTACTTCGGCTTGTTTTTGAGTCGTGTTGTTCCCCTGCACGTTATCGCATCGGTTCTGTACCCACCGCCGCGGAGGACCCTAGCAATTCCCTCATAAAACCAATCGGCACACCACTCCAGCACGTTTCCCGACATGTCGTGACAGCCGTATGGGCTGATTCCCTCTGGATATGACCCGATTTCTGCAATAGGGCCGACCCCTCCTGCAGCTTGGTGCGTCCCAGCAGGGATGGTCTGCACATAGCCGTCGCCGGAAACTCTCGTATGCTCTGGTGCGTAATACTCAAGAACTTCCTCTCGCGGCACAGTTTCTTGATTCCGACACTTGTTAGGGTCCCACTGATTTCCCCAGGGCCAAATGGAGCCGTTTGGTCCCCGAGCCGCCTTCTCCCATTCTGCCTCGGTCGGGAGTCTGAGGCCTGTCCAGTCGCAGAAGGCTTCAGCATCGAACCAGGTTAGGAACGTAGCAGGATTGTTCGGATTCCTGCGGGAGAGCTTCCGCCATGTTCCGCGTGTCTTGTATCCGGTAGACTTAACGAATGCCGCATATTGTGCGTTTGTTACGGGATGGAGGCCGATTCGGTATTCACCAAGCCTGACGCGGCGTTGCGGCTGCTCGGTTTGAAACATCCTGTGACCTCTCCATCCCGTTTGCTTTGTTTTCGGGAGCGCCGCAACGGCCGTCGCGATCTCCTTATCAGTACTGCCCATCAGGAACTCACCCCCTGGCACAGTTACCATTTTCATCAAGATATGAGCTCGCCCTTCTCCGCTCTTCCACCTTCGTCTCTTCCAGAACAACATCGCGACTGCCATCCTTTCATTCATTCTGCCTAACTATTGCTTATATGGTTTCTGCGTAAGAATTCATTTAGATATATTTTAACCGATCCCGTTACGGCTGGCGCCTTCGCCGGGACGAGTGGCTTCGGCCCTTCGATTGTGCTCAGGGTAGGCAAACTCACCACAATCCACAGGATCCCTTACGGGAGATTTAAGATACACTGCTTTCCTAAGCCATTGTCATTATTAGAAAAATGATATCGGTCGTCAAGATAATTCAAACCGACCGTTTTGTTTCAAAACGCTCGGTTTTCACGTCGGTCGTGACTCGTATCTCGTCGCTCGCTTACGCTTGTGGCTCTGATTTGGTGTAATAAGACTACAGTGGACAAGTCCTTCGACAGGCTCAGGACGAGTCTTGACATTATGGGGTCGGCGGCATAGTATTAGGTTATGGCTAAACGTATTGCGATTCTGGGTTCGACGGGTTCGATTGGTAAAAATGCGCTGCGAGTAATCGATTCGCTCGGGACTGGGTACGAAGTTGTTGCGCTGAGCGCCCATAGCAGCGTTGAACTATTGGCTGAACAAGTCAGGCGTTACAAACCGAGATTTGTTGCAATTACGAACACCGATTTTATAGAACAGTTTCGTGGGTTGATTGGTGATTTGAATGTTGAGGTTTTAGCTGGGCCGGACGGCTTGACAGAGATTGCGCAACTTGAGGAGGTTGATATTGTTCTTACCGCAATTGTTGGAGCGGCGGGTCTGCCTGCGGTTCTTTCGGCGGCGCAGGCGGGCAAGACGCTTGCTATTGCAAACAAAGAGCCGCTTGTCATCGCAGGTGAGCTACTTACCCAGACTGTAAAGACAAACGGCGGGGCTATTTTGCCAGTGGATAGTGAACATTCAGCGATTTTTCAAGCTATGCAGGCAGGTTCGCATGAGGAGGTCAATAAAATCATTTTAACTTCTTCGGGCGGGCCGTTTAGAGAGATGAGTCCAGAGGATATCGAAAATGTAACGCTTGAGCAGGCACTTTCACATCCTGTCTGGGATATGGGGCCGAAAATCACTATAGATTCGGCGACTATGATGAATAAGGCACTTGAGGTTATCGAGGCGCACTGGCTTTTTGATGTGTTGGTCGACAAAATAGAAATTTTGATTCATCCGGAATCGATAGTTCATTCGCTTGTTGAGTTTGTGGACGGCTCGTTGATAGCGCTGCTCGGTAGCCCAGATATGTGTCTTCCGATTCAGTATGCTTTGACGTACCCGGCGCGTGTGGCTGGGGTTGCTGAACATCTGCAGCTTGAGAGAGTCGGTAAGCTTACGTTTGAGAGGCCTAATCCGGAGACTTTTCGTGCGCTGTCACTGGGTTTTGAGGTTGCCCGGACAGGCGGCACAGCTGCGGTTGTTTTTAATGCTGCAAATGAGGCTGCTGTGGAGGAGTTTCTGGCAGGCAGAATTAAATTTGTCAGTATAATCGAACTCATTGAACACTGTCTGAATAAACATAATGTTAAAAGGCGGGTGTCGCTCGAAGAACTCCTTGAAGCAGATGCTTGGGCGAGAAGAGAAGTTACACAAAGAGCACAAGAGCATAATGGCTAGGCCATGCCATAGGCAGAGCACAAGAGCGTAATGGTATTTATGGTTTATGGACTTGTAATCTGATTTGTTCAGGGATTGTTTTATGTCTAAAGCAAAAGGTTTATTTGAGAAGTATTTTAATGCGTTTTTGTGGATTGTCGCTTTTGCCGCAGTTATTTATCTGGTTGCTCGAAACGTCAGCACTTTTGGTAATGTTCTTCTGGCTGTGATTGGATTTGGGATGGTGGTTATCGTTCACGAATTCGGTCATTTCATTGTTGCCAAGCTCTCCGGGATAAAGGTCGAAGCGTTTTGGATCTTTATGCCGCCTATGTTGTTGGGTATGCGAAGAACAGAAAATGGTTTGCGGTTTCGAATATTGCCTAAATTTTTCCCTAAAGAAAATAGTGAGTCTGACAGTGGGAGGTTGAGTTTTACCGTCGGCAAAAAAGGCAATCCCAGCGAGACCGAATATCGTATCGGTCTCGTTCCATTCGGCGGCTTAGTCAAAATGCTTGGTCAGGAGGATGTCGGCTCGGCCAAGACCAGTGATGACCCGCGTTCGTTCGCCAATAAGCCGGTTGGTGTTCGTATGGCTGTTATAGCAGCAGGGGTAGTTTTTAATGCTATCAGTGCCCTTATAGTTTTTATGATTGTTTTTCTAATTGGTATAAATCGAGTGCCTGCGGTAGTTGGGGGGGTGGCGGCGAATTCACCTGCAGCTCGTGTGGGTCTGACAGCGGGTGATGAAATAATTGAGATATCGGGTGAGAGCAAGGACCTGGATTATTACGATGTTGCAGTGGCGGCGGCTTTGTCGGGCAAGAACGAAAAGGTCGCATTAAAGGTCAGGCATGAAGATAGAAGGATTGAAGATTATGCCCTTGTGGCTGAGCAAAAGCCAGGGGATGAAATAAAAAAGTTTGGTATCATTCTGCCACAGAGTTTGATTGTTGCGGGGGTTTCCGACGCTAATGAGTTGCTTGCGAAAACCGGCCTGCTTGCAGGTGACCGAATTAAATCTGTTGAAGGCAGAGATGTTCAGACTCATTGGGAGTTGGTGAGAGTGGTTGAAGATGCCCTTGTGCCGGAAGTTACTATTTTAGCTGAGCGAACCGAGCCAGTTTCGAAGAAAACCAGGTTGATTGAATCACAAATCCGGTTGGATTTGGACGTTGCCAGCACTTATGACGTCAATTCGGAATCTGGGCTCTATCATATATGTTCTATGGTGCCACGTTTGCGGATAAAGGCCGTTGATACCAAGGTCGATCTGCAAAATGGCGATGTTATTCTTGCAGTTGGTGATATTGAGAACCCTACCTATAATGAGTTGCGTGAGATTACCGAAAAATACGAGGACAAGGAGCTGCCTGTCAAGGTTTTACGCGTGGGGTCTGATGGTTTTGAAGAGATACTCACGGTTTCCGTTGTGCCCAAACATTCGCCTGGGATTGGTCGGGTGATGATTGGTATTGGTGTGGTGCTGGATGCCGAGCATCCGGTTGTTGCCAAAACTATTGCTACCGAAGATTGGCCGGCTAAACTGGAGATTCCCCGCGGTGCTACGATAACAACTGTTGATGGGGTCAGTGTGTCAGACTTTTACGAGATTGTCAGGGAAATCAGGAGAGGCGCCGGTGAGCGTGTCACGATTGATTATCGTCTGGATGAGGGAATAACCGGCAGTGTTGTGTTGGATATGAGTGAGGACGAGGATTTTGTGACTGTCAAATCGATTTTTGCTGACTTTATTCCTTTTGAACCTTTAGAGAGACTTTACAAAGCCAGCGGTCCCGTTGATGCAATCGGAATGGGATACAGGACGACTGTTATGTTTATAGCTCAAGCGTACATAACGTTAAAAGGTTTGGTGGGTGGGCTTGTGAGCCCGAAGAGTCTTATGGGGCCTGTTGGTATTGTTAGCTTGAGTTACAAAATCGTTGCTGAACGACCGTTGATAGACTACGTTTACTTTCTCGGTCTGATAAGCGCCTTTATTGTGGTGTTTAACATTTTGCCTCTGCTGCCTTTTGATGGAGGGCATATTGTGTTTTTGTTGGTCGAGAAAATAAAAGGTTCGCCAGTTGGCGTGCGTGTTCAGGAGAGAGTTGCTTCTGTTGGCTGGGTACTTGTAGTCGCACTTGCTCTTTACGTAACGTTTAACGATATTATCAGGAGTTTTTTTTAGATAAGTGATTAGCGGGTGTGAAATGTCGTTTGATAAGAGGAGCTTTGAAGAATATCATAAAGGGCAATTCAACGCTCTTAAGAAATCGGATGCTCAAGTTTATGAGCTGATAGCAAAAGAGTATGAAAGACTGCAAAACAGCTTAGAGCTTGTCGCTGCAGAGAATCAATGCTCGCGGGCGGTTTTAGCGGCACTTGGCTCAGTTGTTCAGAACAAGACAGCGGAGGGTTTTCCGGGCGCCAGAGTTCACGGAGGCTGCGAAGCTGTTGACGATGTGGAGAGACTTGCAGTCAGCAGGGCCAAAGAGGCATTCGGCGCGCGATATGCAAATGTGCAGCCTCATTCCGGCACCGGTGCCAACCAAATTGTCATTACCGCAGTGCTGGAAGTGGGTGATAAGATATTGAGTCTTGGGCTGGGGCAGGGGGGACATTATTCGCACGGAGATGCACTTTCCTTAACTGGTAAGCTCTTTGACGTAGAAAATTACTATGTCGATGAGAGAACTTTTCTTCTGGATTATGACGCTATCAGGGACAAGGCAGTCAAGGTAAAACCCAAACTGATTATATGCGGTGCCTCTGCTTATCCGAGGGCGATAGATTTCGAGAAGTTCAGAGAGATTGCGGACGAAGTGGGAGCATATCTTCTGGCGGATATCTCACATATATCAGGATTAGCGATGGCTGGTGCCCATCCGTCATCCGTGGATTATGCACATTTTACAACAACGAGTACATATAAGCCGGGAGGTCCCAGAGGCGGGGTGATATTGATGGGAGGAGACTGCGACCGGAAGATAAAAGTGAAAGGAGAAAATGTACCCTGGTGGAAGCAAATTGAAAATGCAACATTCCCAGGTGTACAGGGTACGCCGTATTTGAACCACATAGCAGCTAAAGCGGTTTTCTTCAAAGAGGCGCTTGCCGACGAATACAGGAACAGACAATTCAAAATCATAGAAAATGCGAAAAGACTCGCAAGCGATTTACTTAATTTGGGGTTTGACGTGCTTACAAAAGGCACAGACAACCATATGATTCTGGTAAACGTGGCCAATTCGCGGGATGGTTTGACGGGTGTGATAGCACAAAAGTGTCTCGAAGAGTGCGGTATAATCGTTGATAGAATGCTGCTGCCTTATGACAAGAGAGCGTTTATGATTACCAGTGGTATCAGACTGGGCACACCTATCGTTACAAAAAACGGGATGGGGGTCGAAGAAATGGACAAAATATCTGTGTTGATAGATGCTGTATTGAAGAAAGTCAAAATAATAAATGACAGTGAATACAATATGGAAGAATCCTTCAAAGAACAGACAAAAAGTCAGGTGAAGGATTTATGCAGCAAGTTTGCCACGCCTTAATGTGGATATTTCATAATGTTTAGCAAGTTATTCATTTACCACCGCCCGGGTTTGGTGCAACCCTTTCCACCTATCCCAAATAGCCTAAATCTTTCAACTGGCTTTCCACCGCCGCTGCCTCCTCTGCTGAATACACCTGCCTGCTCTGCTCGGAAGTAAATTCTTTATCTATATCTTTATATTCGATTTTTCTGGTTCCCAGAAAATCATGCTCATAAATATTATGTAACAGCTTCCCATCCATTTGCTTATCAACAGGTAGATTATGATAAAAAAGAAGGTTG
>CAZTWR010000032.1:0-13792 GCA_964618055.1 uncultured Pirellulales bacterium
TTGCCCTCATATATCTCTTTCGGCGTTCCCAGCTTTGACATCCCGAGATGGCAAAAGACAGTATCCCCTTTCTGAATACCGACAGAAACCAAAGCTTTTTTAAGCTCACCTTTAGTGTAATCGAATTTCTTCTGTGTCATCGGATTATTTTGCCCCCCCTCGTCATAGCCAAGCTCCTTCAGGGCTTTGGCGATTGCTACTATGATTCAATTAAATCCCAGCTTAGTGGTGTTCCTTTTTTAATATCCTGCTTTGCCTTCTTACCTAAAATCGTCGCTATATATTTTGGCTTAAGGCCGTATGCGGGCCTAATAGATTTCACATTTTCTTCCGTAAAGGACTCGCCCCGCTTGATATTTTCAACAGCAAATAAAGAACGCCTGATAACTTCGCATTCCTGCTCTCCCTCGGTCAATCCGTAATGAACCTTGCCCAAAGTTTTCTCCGCAATTCTTACGTTCTCCACCAGCTCTTTTAGTTCCAGGGGCTCTATCGAAAAAAAACTGTCCGGCGTCTGGATTTCTCTCGACAGGGTAAAATGTTTCTCAACAACACTTGCACCCAAAGTCACCGCACAAATAGAAGCTCCGAAACCCAAGCTGTGGTCGGAAAGGCCAACAGAACAACCAAAGCGTTCTTTCATATGAGGAATTGTCTTCAGGTTCATCTCGTCCGGCTTTGTCGGGTAGCTCGATACACATTTTAATAGCGTAATTTCTCCTGCACCGGCCCCTCTGGCGGTATCAACCGCTTCCTGAATCTCGTCAATATCAGCCATGCCGGTGGAAATTATTAAGGGCTTTTTCGTCTTTGCGACGTACTCTATCAACGGCAGGTCCACTAACTCAGGCGAAGCTATCTTATGAGCGCAAATATCCAACCCTTCTAAAAGGTCAACGCTGGCTTTGTCAAAGGCCGAACAAAGAAATGTTATATCGAGGTCATCAGCCGTTTTTTTCAACTGCTTAAACCACTCCCAGGGAGTATAAGCTTCTTTATAAAGTTCATACAGGGTTTGACCACCCCATTCGGGGTGCTTAAGCTGAAAATACTTATTGTCAACGTTAATCGTCAGGGTATCCGGCGTATAGGCCTGGAACTTGACGGCATCAGCACCACATTCTTTCGCTTCTTCTATTAATTTCACCGCGCGGTCAAAATCCTGCCCGTGATTGGCGGAAACCTCTGCAATGATAAACACTTTTTTACTATTTAAAAAAGTCATAGCTGCTTAAAATACCGAAAAGTCAGGCCTGTATACATCCTCAGCCGTGTAAATCAAAAAATGTTTCGCCTATAATTCTGACTGCCACACCTTTTTTATACCTCGGTATGTATTCAATGGGTCTGCCTTGCGTAAAATCCAGCCACCATTTCACGTCTTGGAAACCAAAAAAATGCCTGGTGTAAACAGTGCTTGAAAATCTCGGATTGACCTCAAAAGGAACGTAACCCGAATCTGTTTTCCTGCATTGAATATTTAACGAACCTTCTAAAGATGCAGCTTTAGCAATATCTTCAGCCAAGCTTTGAAGCTGCTCATCCCACACCAGCTGAGCAACTTTCGATAAACTGCCATACCCCAAGGTCCTCTTAAAAGCTATAGAGTAGGTCTGTCTTCCCGTTGAAAAAACAGTGACCGTATGTTCGTCAGCTTCGGTACCTACTATCTCCTGGACGATATAATCCTTTACTCTTCTCCTGAAGTAATTAAGCTCTTCAGCGTCACTTATTGCTACCAGACCCTTGCTGCCCCACCCTTTGCGAGGCTTTAGAATAAAAGGATACTCCAGCTCCTTATCATAGCTCTCAATTAAATAAGTCTTTGGGTACGGCAGATTATTATGCTTAAGAAATTCAACAGCTTTATACTTATCTAAAAAGGTGGCTATTATGTCATGCTTATTAATAAAAAGCGTAATATCTTCAAAATGATTTTTGTATTTATCAAAAAACTCTATTTCTATCTCCGTCGCAGGAAAAATATGGCTTACTCCCTCTTCTCTTAGTATTTTCTTTATAAAGTTAAGATACCTTTCAGAATCATCCACCAGGGGTGCCTGATAAAACTTCTCCACAAGCTCCCTGCCTGCTGCAAACGGGTCAATATCACACCCCAATAAACATAAGTCCGGCTCCACGTCCTTCAAACATTTGATAATGCCTTGACCGATATCTCCCCCGGCCCCGGTTATCAACATTCCACGTTTATTCAAAGTCAATCTTTTCTCTTTCAAGTACTTCTGTCAGATGTGAATTTTCTTCCCTGTTTCTCTGCACGTCCCTTATCAGTGAATCTGCATCATATTGGACCCTCTTGAACTCAACCTTTTGCCGTTTAATATCGACAATCGCGTAACTGCAATCACGATAGTCGCGAGGCTGACCGCACGAACCGGGATTGACTACTCTGACCCGGCCTACAGACCTATCCATAGGATAATGAGTATGCCCGAGTAAAATGTACGAATATGGCAATTCGATGAACCTTCCCAATGGGCTGTCGGGATACACATATTCGTTCAGATTATCCCATGGGCTGCCGTGAAAAACTGCCATACCGTAATCATCAAAAACGTGTTTGTCCGGCATGTCTTTGATGAACTCTAAACTCTTTTCCGTTATATTCTCCGCAAGCAGGCAGCACGACCTGCCGTATTTTTTCTCATATTCCTTGCTGAAATCATCATCCTGCAGTGTACGCAGGAACATCCTGTCGTGGTTGCCGGCAACACATACGAGTCTGTTCATACTCCGTAATATCTCGACGACCTCATTTTGATAATAGTAATAACCACAGATATCGCCACAAAAGACATAAAGGTCTGCACCTTCCTGTTTCAAAGATGCAAACACCTTCTCGAAAGCATAGATATTACCATGTACATCTGCAAAAACGCCTATCCTCATACAACACCTAAATCGCTATAAAAGATTTCCTTTGGAACTATATGGGTTTTGCAACGACATACATGCCTCTACCGATGCCTAATTGAGCAAGTGATAAATACAAAGAATCCTTGAACTCTTCGGCGTGTGCCTGATTGAGATATTTCTCGAAGCTGACCCTTTTAAGATGAGTATTCCTTCCAACATCAGGTTTTGTGATATAATCCTCTCCCATTAAAGGAAAGATTTCCATGGGAAAATCCGTAGTTAAAAACTCTATCTCAAATTTACATTTTTGCAGAAAACCTACTATTGTTTTGTGCGACCAGTAATTAAGATGTTCAGGTGGATGTGCCCAGTAATTTTGCTTGTCAGGCTTATCTTTGAGAACAGTCTGCATAAGTAGATTCTGCAGAACGCTAAAATCATTAGGCACTACTATGAAAACGATTCCTTTCGGCAACAAAAGGTGTTCCCTAACAGTCTCAAGAACTCCCTGTGGGCAGTTCAAATGCTCCAGCACGTTATTGATTGTTACTACAGAGACAGGTTTAAGACCCAGATTCATCAATTCATCCACGCTTGCACACTTGATACCAAGCTCTTCCCTGTCTTCTATAAGCTCATACGCATACCTGGAAGGTTCCATGCCATGAGCCTCCCATCCTGCTGATTTCATAAACCTTAGAAAATCTCCGTAACCAGCACCTATATCCATAATGCTGCGAGGTAAATTATCACTAAGATATTTCTTAATAAGCCTCAATCTGTCTTCGTACTGAATCCTGTAAAAACCGTCGGGGTCATTCAGTTTGTCCGTCATGCTTCGATTATCACCCAGAGTTTCATAATAGGTTCGCTCATAGTGTAAATTCAATTCTTCATTTGTGGGCATAGGGTGAACATGCCAATAACCGCAGCTCTCACAGTTTATTACTGTGTACCCGTTCTTATCGATAAATTCTTTATAGGGATGGTTCTGTTGCACTTTTAACATCCTTAATTGCTTCTTCGAATGAACGCCCACTGGGAAGATAGCTGGAATGTTCGATTATCTGGTCTTTGGCGACACCTTTATGTTCGACACTTTTAGGCCCTTTGCCGCCCAGAAACACTTCACATATTATTTTGAGCATTTCAGAAACTGTATTGACCGACCCTCCGGAAACCAAGTGGGTCCCTTCAAGCTTATTTTCCAGGCAAAACTTGATTATTTCGCACAAGTCCTTTACATATATATAGTTACGTTTGACTTTACCGGTTCCTCGCTGTATCGGCAATTTACCTTCTAAGGCTCTTTCGATAGCTACATTGATGCCAAGATGTCGCGGACCGTTCCTCCCAAAGATACCCGCAATTCTAAGGATTCCGTTTTTTGCACCGGACATCTTTACTATCTCTTCAGCAAGCCATTTGCTGTAGCCGTAATCGGTATCCAACTCCAGCTTGCTGCTTGAGGTAATATGAGGGTTACGCGACCCAAAAACGATTGCCGCAGATGAAAACAGAAAATAAGCCCCTATGCTTTTTGACCAGTCAGCTAATTCCGCGGTTGCAAGAACATTAGGCTTAAACAGCTCCTCTCGTGTGCTTCCATCCCATCCTATCCTTGCTCCAAGATGAACAACGGCATCAACCTTTGGCAGCAGGGCAAGCTTGCCACGAAAATCAACATCACAAAAATCCAATACCACCTCATTATCGAAACTTGAGCTTCGCCGTACTAAAGGCACAACTTGCCAGCCGGCACCCCCAAGCACCCCGACAAGGCAACTCCCCACAAAGCCGTTGGCACCGGTAATTAAAACTCTCCCACCCATATGTGCCCTTCATCTAACACTCAGAGCAGACACGATGCTACTTGGCCCTTTACCATCTATAAGTGTCCTGCCCACTTGCGACATCCCGGCCCGAACATCGGTACAGGCCAGTTCTTTCAGAGAGTTCACCAACCGCTCTTCCATACCCCCGCTGTTGTACCAGCACATATAGTTCAAAAAACCCGCCTCTTGCCATCCCTTGATATTCTGCAACTGGTTGTCTGCCACACAAACGCCAATTGTGGGAACCCCAACTCTTGCAAGCTCATATAATGTCTGGCCGCCGGAAGATATTGCCGCATCGGACTCAAGCATAGCTTTTTTCATTTCAGCGGCAGCTGGATAATATATCAGCTCAGTACGGTTATCTTTGAGTTCTTCAATTTCTGTTATGTTTTGGAAGCCCTTCCCTATAATTACCTTTTTGAACAGCTCCGGGTGAGTACTTTGCAGCAGCTTTAAAATTCTTGGAGTAAGGTTGCGTATATCTGCTCCGCCAAGCGTTATCATCACAGTTTCGAGAATAGCGTGTATGGCTTTTTCTGGCACCTCCCAAAATTCCCTCCTGAGAGGTGTGTATTGAGTACCCAAAAGGTACCTGACACCATTTCCTTCGGGATACGGCATCCGTTCGGCAAAAATAGCTCCATTAAGCACAAAGCCCTTTGGATACTGAATCCTTATGTCATCATCAAAGTAAACACTTGTCTCTGCGATGTCCGAAATCTTTTCATATAAGTCATAACCAGCAAGATATGAGTCGACAAAGACAATATCAACGTCTCTTAAACCCGCAAAAAGCGGCTCCCGGTCGTTCAACCAGTCGAAAATCCTGCAATTCTTACCTCTCACAAAATCAGGGACAGTTTCATCACCATTAACTATAAGCTCAGGCCGTATTCCAACCTCCTCAAAGGCCTGATATATAGATACGCATCTTGCAATATGCCCAAGGCCTGCATTTTTGCCGCCTTCGGTTAATATGCATACTTTCACTGCATATGCCCAGCTAAAATTTTCTTCGCTCTTTCAAGCCCCTGCAAATCCAATATCCTTACCGCCTCTTCAATCTCCTGGCCCACCGAATCAAATATCCCCTTCTGAACCACATTTTTATTGATATTATTTAACCAGGGCTTGTCACGAAACAGCTTTATTATGGCCTCAGTTCTAAAAAACTCGTTTCCCGGATATAGGTAGTCAAAGACCGCACACAACAAAACGTAATCTTCCTCCGTGTCGAGCGTAATTCTAATATCAGGACCATAAAATTTTTCAGGTGCCTGAACTTCGCAGATTTTGAATGCGTGTGGCTTGCTTTTATATATATAAGGGGAGACATGTTCCCTTTCAAAGAGTTCTTTTGCCTCAAAGTGGACCTTTTGCAACACACCAAAGCTAAAAGCCTCTACATCCAGCCCATAAGGAAATGTTCGCTTCAGAGTAGTTGAGGTGTAATCAGCACCCACCCTTATGTGTTCTTCTACAACTAAATCCACCACTCTGACATCCAAACACGGACAATCACTGGTTACTCTCACAACCATATCTAAATCATTTTCTTTCGCAGCCAGATAATATCTCCCTAACACATCCTCTACACTGCCTCTAAACCATTTGACATCTTCTTTCTCAGATAATTTGATAATCGCCGCATCTGCCTTATCTATAGTAGTGGCAATTACAACATCATCAAGTTTCGACGCTCTTTTTAATCTTCTAATTACCTGTTGCAAAACAGTTATACCACTACCATAGGGTAAATCCTTGAGCACCTTGCCTGGCAATCTTGTCGAAGATGTTCTCGCTTGAACAACCGCCCCTGTTCGCATTTGTCCCTGTTACAAAAATTTATACTAAACCGGTATCGGCCGGTAATCTTCTTTTAATTACTAATTACCTGTACTCTGTTGGTTAGCATATTCATGCCGCCAATCTCAAGAAAACGCGCAAGATTCGGCAATGACAGGTCTTTCTTGCCGTTCGGTTTTAAATGAAATTCGCAAAATGTTACACATTCTTCCGGGAAAGAGAATTCCGCCTCCACAGTTTTTTCCTTCAACAGTTTTGTGTCATTGAATACAATTGAACAAAGCTCGCCCGGATACTTACGCCTTAAACAAAATTCCTTCTGCAAAAAATCTTTACAAACCAGCTTATTAGAAAAATCTATGAGTAATGCCATAATAGCTTCGTCATACAACCCTTTTGCTTTAAGCTTTGCACCTACAATCTCTACTATCACATCTTGTAAGTTCTGAACAATCTTAGGTTCCTGATAAGCAATTGCAATATAAAGCTGATTCAATTTGACAAAACTGCTGACCAATTTTTCATAATTCTCCCCCATACTATAGCATTCAACCATTTCGTCTGGCGATTGAAACCACTCACTCATCGATTTACTTCTCATATCATCAAATAACTTTCTTAATAGATGATTCTTGGATGAGGAAACTGTATGAAAAATCGCTGCCGGATTTAACCCGTGTTTTTGCGCATACCGTAAAACAGGCCTGAAAACACCAGCATTCCAGCAAAAATAAATCAACCAGTGAAGCACCTTAAAATCATCCAGCTGTTCCTCCGTCATGGAATTCGTAGCTCGAATTGATTCTTCAACTTCCAGCACAATCTCCCCGTCATAAGTGCCATAAGCGCCGAAAATGGGCCTATATTTTGTCTTCACTCCATATTTCCGGCGGTATTCGGGACTCTCATACTTTGAACCGGGTAACATCCGTATGTTATATGGATATATCTGGTCAAAGCCGATGTCGAACGCTTTATTAAGTGTTCGCAAATGGCTTTCTGCATCTTCACCCGGCAGGCCTATCAAAATGTCCGTTGAAACCTTTAAATTGTTGTCCTTGTAATAAGCAATATGTTTCTGGAGCTCATCTATTTTAATATTACCTCGCCCACAATTCTCAAGCACTACCAGGTCAGCCGATTGAATGGCTATATGTCCTACTTTAGCACCAACAGCTTTTACTATTTCAACGTTTCGTTTACTGGTATTTTTTGAATGCCATAACGTAACATTAACAGGATACCCTTTCCTGTCTATCACCTTGCGAATTCTTTTCGCTATGTCTAAATCGCGGGGTAATATCCCGAAGTTTGCGTCACAAAAGATCCAGTTGACCTGCCCCGCAGACTTTTCCGCAACGTAGTCTATCTCCTCATAGACTACATCGAGTTCTCTTTGACGAACCTTTGAAAGTGCCGAAATACCCCATGTGCAATATACACAGCCGAAAGGACAACCTCGGTTGGTCTCTAAAAGAGGTATCATTTTAGAATCAACCAGAAAAGGGTCTAACAAACCCGATAGATATGGACTTGGTAAATCGATAATTTTCGACTTTTTATTGAAAAGTATCGGCTCGAAAATGAACTCGTCATCAACAATTCCGGCACAGCCGGGCGGCGGTTTCTCTCGAATACACCCTCCAACAACTTCCCCAACAATCTCCGAAAAAGGCTCTTCGCCCTCGTACAGAATATAGTAATCGAGGTCCGGATTCATTGAAAGATAACGCTGAATACCATCTGGGTCCGTTCTGATATGAGGGCCGCCCGTCACCGTTATCACATCTGGATTTAGCCGTTTGGCTATCTTGAGAAAAAAAACATCGAGTCTGGCGTTCCAGCTGTAATGACTTAAACCGAGAATATCAGGAGGCGCTTTACGTAGTGCTTCTTCGAGCTGCTTGGGGTACTTAAAAATGGTAATATCTGCCTGCCCGGGATACTTTTCTTCGACACACGCGCCAATATACCCGACATTTAAAGGCACAACATAATTCGTCCTTATAGTATCGTAGACCAGGTCGCATAAATAAATTTTTAACTTGGTATGTCGACTATATATCACTCGGAACTCCTGACTTTCTTCAAAAGGTACATTGTGTCTGTATTGTTATTATCTAGGTATTTCAACCGTTTCTCCTTAACAAGTTCCAAGCCGTCGAGGGAATTAAGATACAAATCTGCAAAATTCGTTTTCCAGAGGAGATTGGTGTGCCCTCTGTATCTGACCTCGGTATAACTGTCAGCGTAATATTCAAATCCCCAGATGTATTCCCTGCTGCACCTGTATATCTCCTGTAGCGCTCTTTCTATATCCTGCGGAGCTATATGAATCAAAACACCAGCTGTAAATACAAGGTCAAAGAAATCATCTCTAAAAGGAATATCAAAAGCGCTGGCCTGGGCAATATTAATCCCCTTGGTGTTGGCTTTGGCACGCTCAATTGCGTAACTGTTTATCTCGATACCGTACAAATGTTTAAACCCCATTCGCTGAAGTATCAGTAACTTGTTACCAATATTGGAGCCAACCTCTAGTATTTTAATCGATCGTTCCAAACCACCCACGAATTCTTCAAACAATTCTGTTCCGCTCACGCCATAATTTTTCTTATACAAATCGTCCATCTGCTCCAAAGTAAGAGCGTTGTAGTCCGTGTATTCTTTGCCAAAAGTTCCTGTCCACATGCGAATTTGCTCAGTAGTTTCCTCCATTGCCTTTTCTCCAAATCTGTAAGTTAACTCAACTGTGCTTAAGCACATCCAAAAGACTACTTATAACATACTCAACATCTTCGTCACTCATCGCTTGGTATATTGGTATGCTGATCTGCCTTTCATAAAAATCCTTTGCCTTAGGACACAAATCTCGGCTGTAGCCAAGCTGCTGGTAGTATGGCTGAAGGTGCACCGGAATATAGTGCACCTGAACCCCCAATCGACGCAGACGCAATTCTTCAAATATCTTTTTTTTCATACCTTTATATGCATCCTTCAGTCTTATAGCATAAAGGTGCCACGCAGATTCCACACCACTTCTTTCCCCTGGCAGGTCAAAAAAAGGATTGCCCTCGAGAGCTATGTTATAGGCGTTTACTATCTGCCTTCTTTTCTGGATAAATCTATCAAGCTTTTTGATCTGCGAGAGCCCCAAAGCACATTGAATATCCGTCAACCTGTAGTTGTAGCCTAAGTGCTGCATCTCGTAATACCATTGGCCAGCATCCTCACCCTTATTGACAAAGGCACTCTCATCTTTTGTGATACCGTGCTGCCTGAACATAACAAGTCTCTCATAGTATTCGTCGTTGTTTGTCAAAACCGCACCACCTTCCCCTGTGGTAATCGATTTGACCGGATGAAAACTAAATACCGCCATATCCGAGTATTTACAGTCCCCGATAGTTGTGCCCTGGTATTTGGCCCCCAAAGCATGGCAGGCATCTTCTATCACTATCAAATTATGTTTCTTGGCAACCCCAGCTATTTTTTCCAGCTCAGCCGGACGACCGGCAAAATGCACCGGAACAATTGTTTTGGTCTTACTTGTTATGGCCGGCTCGACTAAATCGGCATCAATGTTACCTGTATCTGACTCAATGTCTACAAAAACCGGACGTCCACCCAGAAAAAGCCCGGCGTTCGCTGTCGCCAAAAAAGTAATCGGAGACGTTATTAACTCGTCTCCACCGTCAAGTCCAGCAGCAAAGTAAGCTCCATGCAGCGCAGCCGTCCCTGAAGAAAATGACACAGCATATTTCGCCCAGCAATAGTCGGCCAGCGCCTCCTCAAACTCTTTTACCTTTGGTCCTTGAGTAAGCCAATCGGACCTTAAGACCTCCAGCACCTCTTTAATATCCACATCATCTACAGACTGATGGGAATAGGGGATGTTTTTCATGGAGACCCTTTTGCCTCATCCACCTTCTAAAATCAACTATTTGCGGAAAGTCCCAATCCATATATCTTTTGAAAAAAGAACCTTCATTTTCAAGAAGATCTAGTGCTTTCTGGTAATATCTATCGTGCTCTGTTTTATTGTTATCCGTTACATCTTCCAAGTAACCGATGCAAATACATATTATCGCATGTTCGGGAAGTCTTGTTAATAGACCCTTAAGATAGTTTTTCATCCTTATCCTATCTTCTTTGGTATCGTACGCAGGGTTATTCAGGGTGTTCGCCTCAATCTGGGTGTCATAAGCGATTTGCGAAAGCAGTTCACCATCCCATTCGTCGGAAAGGATTTTTCCAGCGGTGTGTTGCTTCATGGTATCAAAATCATTTTCGTCTAAATTTAGGATGCCATGCGATTTTGCCTCTTCATATAACTTTGTTCCAGGGAACGGGAATACAGGCCACACTTGAATAGAGTCCGTTCGAAGTTTTTTTGCCATATTTATAGTTTCGTCTATTTGTGCCATTGTTTCGTTTGGGAAACCTATCATCCAGCAAACATGCATTCGTATCTTATTCTTTTTAAGCAGATTGACCCTGGCCTCCACATCTTTCAAGTCGAGTCTTTTGTTTATATATCTCTGCATCCTTTGAGAACCTGTCTCTATTGCTATTGTTATCTTATTTTGCCCTATTATCTTGAGACCATCGATAACATCTTGATCTAACGTCTTTATTGAAAAATTGTTAAATGAAATCTTAATATCCTGGGGCATCTTTCGGTAACTCTGGCAGAATTCCAAAAACCAGTTCTTATTAAATGTGGGGTTGTCATCAACAACACTAAATTTTCTTATGCCATATTGGTTATAGCTTGAAAGAATTTCCTCGATAATTTTTTCCACCGGTCTGTGTAAAACTCGCCTCCCCCAATACAGCTTTGATGAACAATACGTACAATCGTGTGGGCACCCTCTGGTATACATAACAGGGAGGCTGGCAACCGTGGGATCGTTGGGGTTTTGATTATAAATATCGAACTCCATCCAACTCCAATCTGCACTTGGAAGTTTTGACAGGTCATCAATAAATGTCTTTTTTTTAACTATCCTGCCTTTTCCGTCTAGTAGCTTTTCGACATAACCGTCAAAAGGGAACAGCTTTTCAAATTCGGGGTCTTTTACCCCGAAAATTTTGTTGATAATGTGCACAGCAGTGTGTTCACCTTCCCCAATGACGGCATAATCGATATATGGATGGGCCACCGCCTTTTCTGGAAATATCGTTGAATAACCGCCACCGACAACTATTTTGGCATGGGGATTGAGCTGGTGAGAAAGGTTAACCGTACTCTCGACCCAGTTCTGGTTATACATGAACTGGCAGTTTATTAGTAGAACGTCGTATTCGCTTTCGAGTACTTTCTTAATGTATCCGTGATATTCCTCCGGCACATGTCGCTTCTTTAATAATGCATACGCGTTTATATCTTTGACCGTTAACTCAAAATCAAACGTCAGATATTTCTTCAGGAATGCCGAAATATAAGCCAGAGCAAGAGGGGGGCTATAAATAAATGCGCCGCGCAGCGCATAATTGGATTCCAGCAGCTTCTTAATCTTTGGATTCGGGTAATGACAGTCCGGGACTCTGATAAAAAGAATCTTCTTTTTCATTCTTTATATACTCCCATTAACACCGTTGGTATGAAAGCTGCTTGGCCCTTTATTTTTTGCGGCAGGAATTATTTTTTTGTTCACAAATTTGCGGAAATGGAATGAGTTTACTCGAATTCCATTTCTTTTATCATTTTTCTAAGTTCATCCTGGCTCAAACACGTGTCATTCGCATCGCTGCGAAAAACGAATCCTTCCGGAACCGTAGGATACTTATCATATTTTTTGCAGACCTTGCGGCTTTCAAAGAATTGCGGCAGAATCACGTATATACCATCAAATTCCCTGACATTGCGTGCCTCATCGTACGAAATCAAACTTTCATGAAGCTTTTCACCTGGCCTTATTCCCATGTGTTTGAATGTGCAGTTCGGCTCAATCGCCTTTGCCAAATCGGTAATCTTCATAGAAGGAATATTTGGAATGAATATCTCTCCGCCCTCAGCTTCTTCAAGGGCTTTCAGCACTAAGTCAACCCCCTGCTCCAGCGTAATCCAAAAACGTGTCATTCTTTCGTCAGTAATAGGAAACTCTTTGATGCCGCTGGTCTTCAGACCCATAAATAACGGAATGACACTGCCTCGTGACCCCATAACATTCCCATACCTGACTGCTGAAAATTTGACTTTGCCTCCGCCATAAGCGTTCGCGGCGATAAATATCTTCTCTGCAACCAGCTTCGTTGCGCCATAAAGGTTTATTGGACTGACGGCTTTATCTGTCGAAAGCGCTATTACCTTTTTTATCCCTGTATCTATAGAAGCGTCAACTATATTGTCTGCTCCCATTACATTCGTATTGACCGCCTCAGTCGGATTATATTCCAATGCCGGCACCTGCTTCAAAGCCGCTGCGTGAACAACATAATCCACTCCCTCAAAAGCCCTTAAAAGCCTGCTTTTGTCTCTTATATCACCGAGAAAGAACCTCAACGGCCCCCCTTGTTCGGCAAACTTTTTGCGCATCATATATTGTTTATATTCGTCCCTCGAATATATAATGACTCTTCGAACTTTGTAATCGGCAAGTATCCTTTTCACAAATGCCTGACCGAACGAACCTGTCCCGCCTGTAATCAGAATTGTTTTACCATTTAGCATATGCTACTTTCCTTCATAACTGGTTCGCATTTACGCCAAAATTTCTTTATGCTCCAATGTATGATAGCCTTTCCAAACTGATAAGAAATGTCTCTGCCAAACAGTTTTTCCCCTTCGTCCAGGAGCCTTTTAATTTCACATAAATTGTAAAAGACCTTATAGTCGGTAGCGGTATTATATGAAACCAAGGGGCCGGAATCACTGCCTGAAAGGTACCATTCATACACATCGTATGGCAAGTGTAAGCGCTCAACATTATCACTAAGTAGCCCGTCTCGTAAAGAACTCACATTTCTGACAGAAAGCGCCCAGCGTTCTGCCGCATCTAAAGATTCTTGGACCTCTCGAGTTATGCTCTCACCGGCACCGGCTCTGATAGCAGAGTATGCTGTCTTAATAGCAGGGGCACAGCTTTCGAGAAGAAGTCTTGTTCTATACTTCCGGACAAGATTATCTCCTAAGTTTCCGGTCAATAACTTTTCATAATTCTCCTGTCGTGTGAAATATTCATATAGGGACTCTTGGCTGTCCCATAATTCCTTCCGCGTCTCATCTATATACTCGTTATATATTTTTGACAATTCAGTTTCACCGG
>CAZTWR010000033.1:0-13675 GCA_964618055.1 uncultured Pirellulales bacterium
GGTTTCGTCCTGTTCCGGCGGTGAATGTGATACTGGATTCATTGGGTGTGGCAGAAGAGATCCCGTCGGTTTGGGAGGGAGCGGAAGAGCCGAGACCAATAGACGTTATAGCTTATGAAACTGACTATGTGTTTAATCCGGGCGACGTTGTGAGAATATCCATTTTCGAACTGCTTCAAGAGGGAGTACCGTTTGAAAACGATTATGCGGTTACCGAAACCGGCAAGATATCCATACCGGAAGTTGGGGTGGCTGAGGCGGCAGGTTTGACTGAATCGCAGCTTGAGGAGGAGATAAGGCAAATCCTTTCGCCGAGTATATTGAAAGAGCCATCAGTTGTCGTGACCCTGCTTAGTTCACAACAACGCACGTTTTCAATATGGGGTGACGGTGTCCCAGGGCCGGGCAGATATGCAATTCCGCGGTATAGTTTTAGGTTGACCGATGCAATTGCCATAGCAGGCGGAATAAGACAATTCAACGCAAGCTACGTTTATGTTTCCCGTCCCCTTACGGGCAAAGAAGCAATAACAGAGCCTGTTGACATAGGGGTTGCTGAGCCAGTCGAGCTGGAGGAACTAATCGAACCTGAACAAGAAATGCTGGAGATAATAGCGCCACGAGCGAAACAGCAGTGGCCCAGTACCAACTGGGTCGGTGCTGGGTTAGTTATAGCTTCGGCGGAGATGATAACGGATAAGGAACTCGCCGAGGCGGCCTTACCAGAGGGTTTTGAATCATTAGCCGATGACGAGAAGGCGCCGGCGGACGCAGAAGATATACCGGAGTCATCAGCTGTATCGACTGGTCGCGAGACAATAGATGCGCCAATAAATGAGGACAAAACAGGCCGTATTGAGTGGATTTTTCAAGATGGCAAATGGGTTCCGATTCGAATCGATTGGCCAAGGCCGACAGAGCCGGAGGCTGCAATCGAGCCCGGGAAACCAGCCGAGCCGCTTAGGGAAAGAGTGCCGGAGGATTTCAGCTGGGATGAGGTAGGAACTGGAGGAGTGCAGACACGAGTTATAGAAATTCCTGCAGATAAGTTGCGAAGTGGCGACCCTCGCTATAATATTGTTATAAGGCCCGGTGATAGTATTCATGTCCCTGTCGATGTTACCGGCGAATACTTTATTTACGGTAATACCAACTTTCAGGGAGTTGTGCCTATGGATGGCCGACCAATTACTTTGAAGATGGCTGTGGCTGCAGCGGGCGGTTTGGGGCCTTTGGCATGGCCAAGACGTTGTGAGGTGACAAGGAGAATCGGCAGGAACAAAGAAGAAACGGTTATGGTGGATTTGGATAAAATCGCCAGTGGCGAACAGCCGGACTTTTTTATTAAACCGCTCGACCTTATCAATGTCGGCACACATCCTACGGCCAGGTGGCGGGCGGTTTTGCGAAATGCCTTCAGGGCAACTTACGGCTTCGGTTTCATTTACGACCGTAATTTTGGAGATAGAGATTACGGAACTCGCAGGCCAATACCACACTGGTTTTAAAAGAATCTTTTGGTTATGGCGGACAATATTGCTTCTTCTATTGCAAAAGGACTCCATTTTGCAGAAAATCGCAAAAGGGCAGCCCAAGTAAAAGGGAACCAGGACCTCATTTGCAAACCTTCCCAGGTGGGAAACGACCGCAAACGCGACGAAAGGCATTCGCCCCTAAGGGGAAGTGGGGGGACGCCGTCCCCCGGGGATGGGAGCTCGGTTCGCACAAGCTGGAGCGAACTTCCGGTGCATAGTTACGTTAAGATGATGATAATTGGAGGATTGTTTGTCTATCTTTTTTATAACGAAATTGAGACTATTGTTCACAGATGGCTTACTGATAGCAGCTGGTCGCATGGTTTTCTAATTCCCCTTTTTAGTCTATACTTCATTAACCAGACAAAGAGCAAGATTTTGAACTTTCAAAGCAAACCGAATTATCTGGGTTTGTTTTTTCTGATTTGCGGGATTGTGTTTTACCCTCTTAACATAGTTCACTTCCAATATGCGTACTTTCGTCCCCTGGGCATGATAGCAACTCTTGGAGCGATTGTGTTGTTTTTGGGTGGATGGCGTTTGATCAGATATACGTGGCTTCCCATTGCGTTTTTGGTCTTTGCTATTCCATTGCCGTCGAGATATTATGTTAGTTTGACTATGCCGATGCGGCAGTTGGCGGCAAGGGTTGCTACCGTTTTGCTGAATTTGGTTAACGGGCTGGAAGCTACGGTCAGCGGTGTGGTGATAGATGTAGTTTATCAGGGCCAAAAGCTGGAACCTCCACTTAATGTAGCCGAGGCGTGTAGTGGAATGCGATTGCTGATGGCCTTTTTGGCTTTGGGCGTTGCTATGGCATATTTGCACTACAGACCTATATGGCAGCGAATCGTTTTGTTGGCCAGCACGATACCGATAGCGATATTTTGCAACATCATACGAGTTACGGTTACCGGATTTATTCATGTTCTGATAGACCCAAGGTATGCCCAGGGTATTTATCATGATATTCTTGGCTTGGCGATGTTGCCATTAGCTTTTGGCTTATATGGTTTTCTTGCGTGGTTTATGTCGAGTTTGTTTGTTGAAGAGGCTGAGACGGTTACCGAGGATATTGTGGTTCGTCGTAATAGTGAATAGTTATAGTAGTCAACGGGCAGATGAAAGAAAATAGCAAAAGTGGAAAGGAGCAGACAAGCATAGTGGATAACGCATACATTAAACACTATATGCAGCCGGCTTTTTTGATATGTGTAGCGATACTTGCAGTGGCTGGCGGTGGTATGTCGGCCGCGATAAAAAGTTTCGGGATATACTTAAAGAAAGCCCCCTTACCGTTGAGAAAATCTTTAGACTTTTTAGATGAAAATGGTTTGGCTCCTTATAAAGTAATATCAAAAGACAAAATCGAAAACAAAGAGATTATTAAGAGCCTTGGTACGGAGGATTATATTCAGTGGGTTCTGGAGGATCTCGATGCGTCGGCTAATAGTGCTGTTCATTATTGTTCGTTGTTTATTACTTATTACGATCTTCCAGATCCACGAGTGGTGCATGTGCCAGATGAATGCTATATGGGCGTCGGCTATCAAAGACTGACATCTGATAGCGTATCATTGGAAGTGAATAGAGAGGGTGTCGATGAAAAAATTCCGGCAAGATATCTTGTTTTTGCCGGTACAGATTCTGGTCACTGGCAAAAGAGTACAAAATTTCAAGTTCTGTATTTTTTTAGCGTTAATGGACGTTATGTCGGCAGGAGAGTGGAGGCTCGAGTAGCTCTGAATAAAAATCTTTTCAGCAAGTATTCGTACTTTTCCAAGGTTGAGTGGAAGTTTTTTAATATGAGGCTTGGTGCGGAGCAGAGCGTGGGGAGTGTAAAAGTTTACCCGAGCATAGAGGAAGCAGTGACGGCAAGCCAAAAGCTCTTGAGCGTAATCTTGCCCATTTTAGAAAAAGAGCATTGGCCCGTTTGGGAAAATGGAAAAACAGTTAGTAGTGAATAAATTAAAGGTAGCAAGATCAGGTTTAGAACAAGTAATAGGATTCTCATCTTGTGATAAATCGCAGGGACATCCGAATGCGTTTTTTTCTGCGTTTGGGAACCTTTAGAATGGAATCCCGTGAGGCCTGAAGATGCACGATTTAACAAAAGAAACTGGAGAAGATGGCCTCTGTATTTGCAGGCTTTGATAAAAGGAAGGAGAAATTTATGGCAAAGAAGAGAAGATTGAATAAAAAAGTCGCACTTATTGGGTCGGTAGTTTCTGTTTTTTTCATACTGGGTGCCATTTTGCTATTTCTGCATTTGAGCCGAGACCCGGAAAAGTTTATCAAAGATGGTGATGCAGCGGTAAAAGCAGCTCATGAGGCAATAGATGAACAGATAAAAAAACAAGAGTATAAGAGGGCTGAACGCAATTATCATAAGGCACGTGCTCTGGCGAAGACCGATTCGCTTAAGGTAGAGGTGCTTTTCAAACTTGTGGATATGTATATAGAAACCGACCAGTGGCGCAAGGTGCACGCGTGCTGGAACAAAATAATCCAGATAGATCCCAAGAATATCAAGGCTCGATTTGGACGGTTGGAGTACGTTTACATAATGGCTGATAGCATTGTGCGTCAGGTTTGGCAATGGCGGGAGGTTGAGTCGCAAGCATCGGAATTTATAGAAATCGTGGAGAGCATGGGCCTGCTTATGGAAGATACCGCCAAGTGGGAATACCTTGGAATGCAGGAAGGTGGAGTGGATATGGAGCGGATGGGCCCATACTTGTATCAGCTTAGGGGTAGAGCCCGCCTCGAAATAGCGAGGCTGGGAGCAGTAACCGACCCCGATGCTTTGTTGTTGAAGGCAATCGATGATTTGGAAAAGGCACGAGAACTTGAACCGACTAATGTCGATACCTATCGCTATCTAGCGCAAGCAATCATCACAAAAGGAGAAATTCTCGCTTCAAAAGGCAATCTTGAAGAAAGGGATGAAACTAGAAAGCAAGCTAAGGAGCTTTTAGAGCAGGCAGTTGAAGTCGTAGGTGCTGACGTAAGGGCACACATTAATCTTCTAACAATGAAATTTATGTTTGCTCAAGCAGGCGGTGAAGAGCAGATTCAAGCACTTGAACCTGAATATTTGTCGTTTGTGAAGAAGTTTGATTCGAGTACACAGGCATTTTCGGCGTTAGCCAAATTCTATTCGAGGCAGGGCTACAAACACCTTGATAAAGCTATAGAGGCAGTTGAAAAAGCAGTTGAATTGGACAGGGAAAGTGTAACTAACACAATAGATGCAGCCAATTTGCATTATCAAAGGTTTTCTATTTATGGGCAAAAGCCGGATATCTATAGGGCAGTAGAATTGGCGGAGAACGCACTCACATTGCCGGATGCGCAGGACAAACCCGGGCCACGACAGGGGATAAATAGAATGAATAGAATCTCGTTGTATCTTTTTCTTGCAAATTGCTATATCGAGCAGGTGCTTGAGCCTTGTGAGGTAAGAACTGAGGCGGAAAGCGAAGAATGGCTGGCAGATGCTGAACAGACGGTGCACGAAATTGAACAGCTTTTTGGTAGTGGTGAGGACCCGCACGTTTTTAAGTGGCAGGGAATGCTTGAGCTTGCGAAGGGGAATAGCAACATCGCTGTCAGGAAACTGTATGCAGCTTACGAGCAGCTTAAAGCATCTGGAATAGAAGATGAGGAGCCTTCTCTTTTACAGTATTCGTATGCACGACTTTCTTATGTTCTTGCGAAGATTTTTGAGGATACTTCTGAGCTTGGTGCGGTCAGGGAGTTCTTGGGGAGCGCAATCAAGGCAGGTATTACAGAGACAAAACCTGAAATTCTTTTGGATTATGTGGATGTGTTGTTAAAATTAAGGGCCTATAGCGTGGCCTTGAGTGGTGTAAACTTTTTTGAGTCCAAATATTGGACCAACGAGAGAAGCCAAACACTTCGCATCAAGGTTTATATTGCCGCAAGGCAGTTCAGCGAGGCTGAAGAAGAATTGGCCAAGAGGCAGCCGGATGACCCAAATACGATTAAACTTAACCTGGCAATGGTGCAGACCAAGATTGAGCAGCTTCAAAGGGCTATAGAACAGAAGCAAATGGAAGAGAGTTTGGGTGTTATTTTCCGCAGCGTCGCAGGTGTAGAAGAGGAAGAGGAGGTTGATGAATCGCAAGCTGCTGAATTAAAAAGCTATAACTTGCTCAGAGCCGAATTGGTGGAAAAATTATTGCTGATGGAACCTAATTCCGTTGGAGAAGATTCTGTCGCTGCTGTTTGTGATAATTACTACATAGCGCTAGGGAAGACCGAGCAAGCCAAAGATTTGGTTAATCGATTTTTGCAATATTTTCCAGCTAATACGACTGTTCTGTTTTACAAACAGATACTTTCCGAGCCTGAGCCTGAGAAAATTTCGCAGCAAAGGCGTAAGGAGATAGAAGAGCAGGTTCTATCAGGTATTGCTGACCCGATAGAAAGGTCTATGAGACTTGGTGTATTTTATCGGGAGCATGATGAGCCAAATGAAGCGGTCGGAGAATTCAAAAAAGTCCTTAAAATAGAAACTTTAGCAGAAGGCGCTGTTGAGAAGCCGCTTTTTGACCTGACCGGAGAAATAACAGATTCGCAGCGTCTTGCCACGGACCATCTTTTTGAGATAGCACTTGAGAAGGAAGATTGGGAGCTGGCTGAGCGGATCGCAGAAGTAGGTCGACGTAAAAATCTCGATGACTGTGAAGGCCAGTTTTTTGCAGCCCGTCTTGCTATGGCTAAGAGGGAATATGAAGAGGTATTGGCAAGACTCGGAGAGTGTTTGAAGCAAAGGCCCGTCTTTTCCCGAGCCTTTATATTGAGAAGTAATGCTAATACGGCTCTTGGAAACGAGCACGCATCCATCGAGGATGCCCAGAAAGCGGCATCTTTGAACATCTTAGATGGAACTATTGCAAAAGAATTGGCGTTTGTGCTGTACCAGCGTAATGAAAAGCTTGGCGACAATGTATCATCTGACCAGATAGTTGAAACCAGGGACGCTTTGCGCAGAGCAATAGTACTGAACATAGATGATTTAGAGTTACTCAGCTTCTACGCTGAATATATAGTCAATTTACGGCCATTGACGGCATTGGCGATTCGCCAGAGATTGCAGAGAACCGCTCCGAGTTTGCAGAACGCTGTGCTGCTTGGGAGAATGGCAACGAGACTGGCTTCTAGGGATGAGGATGTAGAACGCAGAGAGGCATTGTTTGCTATGGCGGCTTCGGCTTTCGAGCAAGCTAAAAAGATAGACCCGCACAGCAAAATAATGCTTATTAACTATGCAGAATACCTTCGGGTCAGTGGGCAGGAGGAAAAAGCTAAGCAATTGCTGCAGGAATCAGAAGACCAAAGATTGCTCTGGACCCATTATTTTCAGGGAGGCCAGTTTGAGGATGCCAGGAAGGTTTTGGAGCAGCTGTATCAAACTGAGCCAAAAGACAGTGATACGGTCAAAGGTCTTTTGCTTGTTGCAGAAAAAACAGCCGATGAGGAAGCCGTAAAGAAATATTCTGAAGAACTTTTATCGCTCGAAGACACCGTAGAAAACGGTCTTTTTCAAATTCAGACTTTCCTTAAGGTTGGTCTTATCAAAGAAGCTGAATACAGATTGCAAAGCTTTAAGGAAAAGTTCCCCGATGAGACCAGAGCGTTGCTGCTTGAGGCATGGTTGGTAATGAGACAGGGGCAGCTGAAAAGGGCTTTGGAACTGACAAATCAAGGTCTTGAGACTTCTCAGGACAACGCAATGGCCTGGCGGTTGAGAGGGGAAATAAATATTTTGATGGCAAATTATGATCAAGCAATCATTGACCTTAAAAGAAGTAGGTTGTTGTTAGATGAGCCGCTCACCAGGGTTTCTCTGGCAAAGGCTTATCAGCGAGCGGGCCGGGGTGAGGATGCTATAACTGAACTTGAAAGTACGGTTGACCACCCACAAGCTCCTATGCAGACTAGAGCATTGCTTGAGCAGATGTACTGGCAGCTTCGCAAAAAAGAAGCATTAAAAAACTTCTATGATGAGACTCTTAGGAAGTTGCCTGATAGCGTGGACTGGTACAATCGAGCAGGGGCATTTGCTGCAGCAGTAGGTGATGCCAACATGGCGGAACAAATGTTCGAACAAGCGTGGCAGAAGTCTAAGGAGAAAGGTGCTGGCAGCGAAGTGGCGCTTGATGGATATTTGCGGGCACTCATAGTAGGCGGGGAGTTGAATAGGCTCTTTGAAGAAGCTGGAAAATATGTTGATGGTGATTTTGCTCCAATAGCTTTTGTCAGAATGGCTGAGGCAAAGTTGAAGCTTGATGATAAGGAAACCGCTATACAATATCTCCGAAAAGCTATTGACAAAGCAGGGACAAATGAGGCTTTAGTATCTGATATTTTGCTAAGAATGTACATGCTGCTCGGAGCGGAAGAAGTCCTGACATATTGCAAAGAAAGGCTTGAAACCAACCCTGATTCACTTGCTGCCAATATGGCCATGTTTAATTTGAAGATGGTCAGCGGTGAGTACAACAATGCGGTAGATTATATTGACAAATGCCTGCAGATAATAGGACCTGATAGCCCGCATAGAGTTAGTTACATAGTGAAAAAAGCAGAAATTTTCACTTTGGCTTATAACAAGACTTCCGATAATAATTATCTTAAAAAGGCTGTCACTGAATACGAAAGTTTGTTAGCTAAAGTGCCGAATAATCCAATTGTCTTGAATAATTTGGCATATATGTTGGCCGAAGAGAATGTACGGCTGGCCGAGGCGCTTGAGTATGCGAAGCGGGCTTGCGATGCAAGACCGAATAACCCTAGTTTTTTGGATACTTATTCTTACATATTGTATAAAAACGGCAGATTCTCAGAGGCAGCCGAATTTTTGCAGTCTGCTTTACAACAGTATGAGCAGAGTAGAATTTCGGCGTCGGCGGAGGTATATGAGCACTTAGGTATGATAAGAGAAGAGCTTGGCTCTGTAGATGAGGCCCTTGCCGCTTATAAACAGGCATTGGAAGTAGGAGCAGATGAATTGTCGGAGGTAACTCGTGGGCAAATAGAGGCTGCTATTGAACGTCTTTCGCACCAAGCCGAGAATAATGAATAGTGAATCCCGCACCTATTAGGCGTGAGCCTAAGCTCAATAGGTGCGGGATACGCTAAACGTCAAATTAGAAATTAAAATGGTAGAACAAGAACAAATCGCTGTCAACAGAATAGTAAGGCCGGCCGGTGTCAGACCAATGCCGGCTACTGCTGCGCTGACTCCGAAGGAAATTTTTGGGATATTGCGTCGGCATATATTGCTGATGGTTTCTCTGACTATATTGGGTTTGATAGCCGGCGGTGTGAGCTGGTATTTCTTAATGAGATATGCTCCGAAATATACAGCCCGAACCTTTATTAAAGTGCTGCCGCCCATAGAAAAAGATCCTATGACCATTGTGGGAGGTCAGGTGGCCAGGGATATTCAATATGGTTATCGTGTGTCAATGGCTGCCCTTATAACTCAGCAGAGCACCCTGCAAAAATTGATTGAGAGAGACAAAATTCAAGAAGCAAAATGGTTTAAGCGCTTTGGTAAGGTTAGAGAGAGAAGTATTGTAAAAGCCTTTGAGGACTTGAAAGAGAATTTCAAAGCTTTTGCCCAAAGAGATGGTGATTATGTTGTGCTATCGATGACTTGTGGGGATGCAGTAGAGTCGGCCCTGATAGTGAACGAAATGGTCGATTTGTTTCTTGCTTCCCAGCGAAGTACAAAAAGGGGAGACATCGCTGAGAAGCTGGCAAGACTTCAGGAGCGGCGGGATGATATCCAAAGAGATTTAGATTCCACTGAAAGATTATTGGCTGAAGTTCGTGATAGATGGGGTATAAGCGACCTTGAAGGATACAAAGACCAGCGATTCCAGCATACAATTACCTTAAGATTGAACGATTTGGAACTTGAGCAAAATGATTTGATTCTGCAAATAGGGCAAGTTCAAGCTAATGTGGAAAATCTTGAAAAATTGGCAGCAGGGCCTGTTAATGTGCAGGTCGAAAATCAAATAGAAAGAGACCCTATTATGATTGGGCTTGCCCAGCGGCTTGCCCTTATGGAGTCGGACCTTGCAGGTAAACTCACAAAGTTTGGTGAAAATCACCGAGTGGTGCGTCTAGCACGGCAGCTGATAAGCGAAGTCAGAGAGAGAAGACGTGTTAGAAAAAAGGAGATAGCAGAACAAACTCGACAGGCAAATCTTAAAAATACTCAGGACTATTTAATTGTGTTGCGGCAAAGGCTTGCAGAGTTGGAAAAGTTGCGACAGGCGGCAGCTGCAAAAAAAAGAGGTCTTGATTTGGCCCGTACGCAATACCAACAGCGAGCACGTATAAGGGATGAACGAGAACAGATGCTCGATTCAGTTAAAGGGCAGCTTGAGAAATTGAAGATGGTGCTCGAGGACCCGGAAACACCAAAGGTTCAGTTTGTCGGATCTGCTCCAGTGCCGCTAGACATAAGTTCTCCCAAATGGCAGTTTTATTTTCCTGGTGGAACGGTGTTGGGCTTTATGTTTGGCGTAGGCCTTGCTTTCCTTATCGAGCTGCTCAATGACCTCGTGCGGACACCGAGGGACGTAGGTAGGTATCTGCACATTCCGCTTTTGGGTGTTATTCCCGATGCGGACGAAGATGGGCAGATTCGGGATATCGACCTTTGTCATGTTGTTCGCCAGGCACCTTATTCTATTATAAGTGAATCCTACAGGCGGCTTCGGACTAATTTAAAGCTATCCGGCCCTGTAGAATCTTTGAAGGCTTTGCTTGTTACCAGTGGTATGGCAGGGGACGGCAAAACTTCTGTGGCGGTTAACCTTGCGACAACTTTTGTTGCTGAAAATAAAAAAGTCCTCCTTATAGATGCTAATTTTTGGCAGCCGGCTTTATATACGATATTTCCAAAGGAGGCAGTTGAAGCAGAGCAAGCTGAATTTGGATTGAGCACTCTGCTTGTGGGCCGGTGTGGTTGCCAGGAAGTTATAAGGTCTAGTGGTATCGAGGGTCTGTCTTTAATCGATTCAGGGCCATTACCATCTAATCCGGCAGAGTTGCTCGGTGGGCCGCAAATGAAACAGCTGGTTGAACAGCAGCGTGAGAACTACGATTATATTATAGTTGATGGCCCGCCGGTATTGTTGGTAAGTGCTACCAAGATACTGGCGAAACTTGCTGACGGCGCAGTTTTGGTATTCAATGCCGCCGCCACAAGAAGAGGTGCCGCTCAGAGGGCTATTCGCGAGCTGAAAGAAGTAAATGCTGCAGTAGTTGGCTGTGTGCTCTTTGGTGTAAAGGCTATGAAAGGCGGCTATTTCGAGGAGCAATTCAAGTCTTACCGGCAATACCAGAAGTTGCAGCTTGCTCACTCAATTTAATATTTAGTGAATCGTGTATTGAATCTTGAACCACGGGACACAAAGGGGACACCAAAGAGTTTATGAAAGGATTCTTTGATGGAGAAGTTTTTAGTAACTGGCGGAGCCGGTTTTATCGGTTCAAACATCTGCAGGAAGCTCGTCTCGCAAGGCTGTTTCGTAAGGGTTGTTGATAATCTCCTCACAGGCAAAAGAAGTAATCTTGCCGCTGTCTTAGATAAGATTGAATTTATAGAAGCCGATATGGGCGACGAAGAAATCGCCCGCACTTGTATGAAGGATGTTGATTTCTGTTTACACCAGGGTGCTTTACCCTCGGTGCCGCGTAGCGTTGATGACCCCGCCGCCACGCACAAACACTGCCTTGATGCAACTTTCACACTTCTTTTAGCTGCTCGCGATGCCGGTGTAAAACGCTTTGTGTATGCGTCAAGTTCCTCAGCTTATGGTGATACGCCGACTTTGCCGAAAATTGAGACGATGCAGCCTCAGCCTCTTTCGCCTTATGCAGCTGCTAAACTTGCCGGCGAATATTACTGCTCGGTATTTTACAAGGTTTTCGGTCTTGAGACTATTTCTCTGCGCTATTTCAACATTTTCGGCCCGCACCAGGATCCGACGAGTCAATATGCGGCTGCCATACCGGCCTTTGTAACGGCTATATTAAAAGACAAACCGCCGACTGTTTTTGGCGATGGCCTGCAGAGCCGGGATTTCACCTATGTTGATAATGTCGTCGAAGCCAACCTGCTTGCTGCGAGGGCCGAGCACACCGCCGGCGAAGCTATAAATATCGCTTGCAGCCAGGCTGTGACCGTCAATGAAGTTATTGATATAATCAATGAACTGCTCGGCAAGAATATCAGGCCAATTTACACTGACCCACGTCCCGGTGATGTAAAGCATTCGCTTGCTGATATCACCGTCGCTGAAGAAACAATCGGATACAAACCTATCGTACCATTCAAACAAGGCCTTCAACACGCAATAGACTGGTATCGCGAAAATCTTCTCTGACGTCATTGCAAGTCTTGCGTAGTCCGCCTTTGGCGGATGGCAATCTCAATCTGCTTATCGTAGTGTGTCATTCCTGCGAAAGCGGGAATCTATTTCTCTGCCTGCCTCCTAATACTTTCTTTTTTGCCTTGAGCCACAGCAGTATGAATTTATAATGTTTTATTCGCTTTTTTAGGTTCTTCGATAAGGATAAAAAAATGGTCAAGTCCCTTATGGTTGGCGTTTTCGGTTGTCTTGAGTACGGCATAGCCTTTCTTTTTATTGCCTCTCTCGCCTTCACGCTCGCTCAAGGTTTGGACAGTCTTGTTCCAGGTGTATATGATTATTCAGCGGAGGACGATTTGATTGAGGCTGTTAGAGAAGGTTATGAATCCGGGCAGATAACATCTCAGGAAAGCCGGGAGATATTGCAGATTTATCGTGACCACCAAACTGGGCTTGAGAGACGGCGAATATACCTTATCTATGCCGTTTCTATTTGCATTTCTGCGGTTATTATAGTGCTTTTATTCAGAAAGTACCGCTCGCTGCGATTTAGAGAACGTTTTAGAGATTACTTCTTCCCGCCCAAACTCTGACCATCCGCTGCTATTAATTGCTAACCGCTATCTGCTAATCAAGACTTCCGACTCCTTATAGGCTGGTGCAGCGATAGTCTTCTTTAACCGCGTCCGATTCGAAAATCGTCCCTGTAGGTGTTGAACCCTACTTTAGCTGCTTTTTCAGTTCCAGAGCGTCTTCAATTAGTTCTTCTCGGCTTGGTTGTTTTTGCGGGGCAAGGGTAAATGTCCATTCATACGAATCCACGATTCTCTTTGGATTGAGTACCCCAGCGAAGAAATCAAAGGGAAACGCATCATACCAAGGCCCTTTTAACTTGCGATGGGTCTTTAAGGTCTCAAAACCTTCTTTGCTTATTCTGACGTCATAATCACCATACCACTCAAACGAGACCGTAACGGGCGAAATGCCTATTTCCTCATCGTTTAATACCACTATCGCTCCCTGCGGCTCTGTGTTGATTGTGAGCCGCCGTTCTACGCAGCCGCCAACCAATAGACTCACAACTAAACCGACGACTATGAAGGCGGATAAGTTGCATTTTTCCATAATAGCTCTCCTTAACTTATCAAATGAAGCTGCCTTATTATAAACATAGATTCGACAAGCTCACTATAAAAAAACCAAAAAGACAAAAGCCCAAAAATTGGGTTTGTTCCGTTCGACTACGCTCAGGATAAATTGGGTTTGTTTGGCTTTGTTTTTGCATCTGCAAAAGGCCTGAATTGTCGTCATATCTATTTGTAATATAATGGGTTATATTCATTTTTGGCGTTTTGGAAATTGGGTTTGTTTCGCATAATTTGTTATTTTTGATTGAAACATTTCCAGCCACAGAGAGCACAGAGAAATTAATTATAAGAAGTGTTGGCCGGTTGAATAGTAAGTGGTAAATGGTCATTTGTAATTCCTCTAAAGAGTAAAAAGACCTTCTCCCTAAAATAAAACGAACATGCGCGTTTGATGCGAAAAAGTTCATAATTAACGATTGCCGATTCTTGTAACTCGATGTTAGAAAAGGAGTAAAAAAAGTTTAAAATTAGCCGTTTTTGGTGTGGGGGTAGCTGCGATTTTGATTGAAATTAAAAAAGTTGTGGGGGATTGGGAAATGGGTTAAAATATGGTCGCGGTTTTTGGGTT
>CAZTWR010000034.1:0-13656 GCA_964618055.1 uncultured Pirellulales bacterium
TGCCGACATTAAATTGATTTTTTATTTTTTTCTTATGAAGTAAGTCCCCAATTAATCATCAATCTTATACCGTTAATAAAACTTCCCGCCTCATCCGATTCGTATTGAGTAGGTCCTTCTATGGTATCGATATTATTCATCGCAAATGAGCCACCCTGCCGGCTGAGCACCCACATATCGGCCAGGACCGCTTCCACCCAGTTTAGAAAGTAAATCTCGGCGTTTTTCGGCTTGTCTTTGTAATCGGCCGGGATGTCCTGCTCGAACCGCAGCTCGAGATCTCCGCCGTTGATTGAATCATCCACGGCAACAGCCTCATCTTTATCGGTTTCCGTCCTGCAAATCAGGCCGAACGGTCTCTCGAAGGCCCCTGTCTCCGGCGTATAGGCGGTGATGTGCAGATGCTCCTTGGCTTCTTCCGCGTCCTCGGCGCCGACTCCGGCTTGAAAACCCTCGCTGGCAGCGACCAGGTCCCGCAAATTGACCATTGCCAGTCCCCTGTTTCCGGTCGGCGTTATTTCTGCCTCTGCTCCCGAACCGTACCAGGCGATTTTTCCGCGGCCGATGAGTCTGTCGGATATATCAATATCATCACCGAGCTTTTCATAGTAGAACGAATGATAAGTCCCTACCGTTGTGCAGCTTGACGGGAAATCTGCCGTATAGTAACCGCCGCCTTTGTCGGTTAGGGTGATGGCACATTCGACCTTACGTGCATTGTTCCACGTTCCTAATGGCTCTAAGGCCTCTCCAGTCTCATTCCAGACATACGCATTAGTCTTAAATCGCAGTATTGCATAGATGGTTTTGTCGGGTGAATGGCCGACAGCTAATTTACTATTCTCTTCTGCCGTGACCGAGCCATTTATAAATTTATCCCGCCCGATGAGTCTATCGTTTATATCAATCTCATCGCCGATCTGGCCGAAGTAGAATGCGTCCCAAACTCCCTCTTCGCATCCCGCGGGAAAGTCAGCTATATAATAACCGCCGCCCTGGTCGGTTAAAGCAACGGCGCATTCGGCCTTACGGGTATTGTTCCACGTCCCGAGTGCTTCCGATGCTCCGGTGGCTGCGTTATAGATATAGCCGTTGCTCCTTCGCCGCAGGATTGCGTAAATGGTTTTATCAAGCGAATATGCTATGGCTAATTTCTTTACCATTTTCTACCTCGTTCTTTAATTGAACTCTCCGCCGCCTGAATCATGCCACAAATCATAAAGCCAGTCATTCATATCAGCAATCAAATCGGTGCTGAGTTTCATATCGGCAAGTCTGCCGGTGATATTATCGTTCGCATCGGCGATGTCATTTTGTATGGCCGTTTGTGCAGTATCGAGTTCTGTTTTTGTTGGTAATACATCTATTTCAGCCGCAATAAGTGCTCCTTGAGCACCGGAAACAATATACAGTGAACCATCTGCACCACTCAATAATACTCCATAATCCGATGATTCAATATTAACAGCATTTCTATTCGCTCCAACGTAGATTCCATAAGCACCGGAAGCCTCTCCTGCATTAGTTATCTTTACAGTTGGTTCAGATATTCCTGCCCCTGAATTATTTATGCTTACAGCAGGAACGTCAGTTGTATTAGCTATCACAAGACGTTTAAGATTAAGGGTTGCACCAACCAAATTTATGCCATCAATCTTCCTTAAATCAGCAAGCACATAATTATCTTCAGCGAAACCATCCCAGGAAATATCACCTGCTCCGATTATCAAATCATCGGTAACATTAGGCTCTGAGCCGTTTTGCAGGTAAATGGTAATCGAATATATTCCAGCCGTATTTATATCTGTCGGGAAAGATGCTCTGTAATCGTTTTTTTTAACCAAACTTAAGGTAAGAGCATAATTCGGTTCGTTTACATTGACCCAGGCAGTCCAGGCAGTATTATTGACATCCCATACATTGGCATCGGTTGTTCTATCGATAATCACATAGAGGTTCGGGTCGTCGGCAGAATCATAAGGAAATCGTATCTCGTTGGTCGCCCAGAGCGGCAAAGTTAAAAAGATCAAAAACATTAAGAGCATAACTGTTAATTTTTTCATTATGGCTATTTTTTTCATCTTATGGCTCCACTGTCCAGGTTCCCAATATTTCCGTTTCCCATTCATCATCTTTAACGCATTTGGCTTCGCATTTCTCGCCTACAACATCAGCCCAAATATATTTTCCTGCGTCTTGTTGTATACCGCTAATAGCAATAGTATTTGTTCCGTTCGGGTCAATTTGCAGCTGTTGAGCAGCCTTGACCGTGAAAGGATAATGTAATCCCATACGGGCTGCCGGCAGATGGAACATTACATTAGCATCGGCCCCTTCGTTTGTATATGCCTGGCCGTTGAGAATAGGCCATACATACCAATTACTCTCCGTAACGACAATGGGGTAGGGAAAGCAATTTCCACGAAAGGTTCCACTGTCAACTCCTCCGGATAAATTTATATAATTTGTTTTGGAGACATAACCCGAACCATCGCTGCCTGGAGCGAGTTCAACTTTTACTAAAGACAAAACTTCATCATTCTCGTTAGCTATTGTTACAATTTCACTTGCCGTATTTGAATCAACATCAAAAAAGTGAGCAATGATATTCAAATCACTTACATTAACCTTAAACGAACCCTTACCTCCCTGATTTGAAAACTTAACACGAATATTATTACCATCCACTCCCTTGTTGCGGGCAGTAAAGGTGATATTGCTATTAGGGTCATCAAAAGAAGTAGTTAAAGATGCTGCTGCTGCTTGTGCCGTAGTATCACAGCTATAGTAACCATTTGGGTAATAACAATTTATTATCGTTCCTCGAAGTTTTTTGTCTTCCCCACAACCAAAACTTTTACCGCCTGTTACCGTGCAACCTTCAATCCAGGCAGTATGTTCCACAGACCCTTTAACTCCACTGCCTGATGTACCCCCGAAACAATCAAGCCAGCCACTGCAATAGTAAGCTTTACCTGCAAACTTTTTCCCAAGTCCATAAGCATTATCCCCAGCCTCACAGAACCAGAATTCCGCCTCTTCAGTAACATCCACCCCAACACCCGTACATCCTCCAAAAGCACCCTGTCCTAATGCTTCACAATAATAAAACTTGCCTGAAATCGTGGCTCCACTTTTATCACCCCCAAAACATCTCTCCCCTGGAATGGCATCCCCCTGTGCTTCCTCCGCTACACAAAACCAAAATTCTCCGCCTAATGTTTTATTTTCATTCGGATACCATGCCCCGCTTCCCTCTGACTTACAATTCCACCACAATCCTTTTATATCACTATAACCACAAATCGGGTAACAGCCGTTCGAAAGTGCTCCAGCACCCATAATTGTATCATCATGAATGAATTTTAAGTTTTGATAAATTGAAGCACTATTATCAGTTGCATTTATTACGAACCCATGAGCTCCTGTTCCATTATATTTATTACGAACGGTAAAACCGCTTGCTCGGACAGTGTCAGCTGTTTGTTCAATAAGCGTAATATAAGAACTTGTTTCAACTATTACATCACCCCAATGACCTGTCTCCCCTTTCACTTCTATATAGTTTGCGCCCCATGTCCATTTTGATGTGAGATTATATGTTCCTGGGGTCAAGACAAGAACTCGCCAGTTAGTATCTGACAATGCTCCCCACTCAGAGTCTCTATCAGAAGATTTGAGCCAATCATACTTTGCCTGCAAGTTATCACCGGGGGCGACATAAACAGTGTTATTAAAGCCCATCGAGTGTGCTTTTACCCCTCGTGGCTGAGGGTTGACTGGTTGTATATGCCCTGCTTGGCAAATAAATGCAAAAAGCAAAATCAGCAAAAGACCAGTGATTTTCATAAGAATATCTCCTGCTTTATATTACCAAAAATTCGTCCATTAATCAATCTTCTTTTATCCCGAAATGCTTGATAATCAGGCACAGCTTTTTATTGATTTCGCCTCTGTAATCTTTACAGGTTCCCTTATCGATTAAGTCTTTATGGCTCGATAGATGCCTGAGGTAACTCGTTATAAAGCATATCATAATTCCCACAATCAGGGCCGTCAGAATCGAGATAATAGCCGCCGCCGAATTACCCGATGATGTTCCTAAAATGGTATTAAAAAATGCCGCTATCCCTGTTAATATTGTCGCTATTCTAATCATTGGATTTTTCCTTTATTAACATCCATCGAACACCGAAAATCGAACATCGAAAATCTAATATCGACTCTATGTAGCACGAGTCTTATGCATCTCATGATGCTTGCTCTGCGCTTTATTCCACCTGCACTGAAGCTCAGCTATACCAGAATTAATATTGATAATTCCCGTTACAATCCAGTCTTCTTCTTCAATGGTTACAATATCATCAATCGCCGGTGCAGAAACTTCAGCTAAAGGAATGACAATATTGCGGGTCTTAATCTGCATCCCTCCTTGCTCATTATCTTCTCTGATAACATCTTCCGGTCCAATACTTGCAATGACTGTCGATGCCTCACCATCTTTAGGTATATAGCTAATCTGCTTGCCAAACTCATCGAGCAATGCTTCATTTGCCTTTTTCATATGTCCTTCAAAAGTGCTGGTCATAACAGCTCCTTAAATGGGCGGCGGCTTCGGTATCAGACCGCCGCCCGTTAACTGAATCAGTGTCAGTGAAAGTGCCGTTTGTTTATTAAGCCAGCTCTACCCTGTGAATCAGATAGGTGCATATCACGATAAGTACCGTATCGCCCGTTGCATTGCCGGTGTAGTTGGCGTCTGTATTGTCGAGCACTACCGCTTTATTGACCATTGTTGTCGCCGCCGCACCTGCGATGTCCTTTATCTGAGGCTGGGCGATAGTATCGGCGGCGCTTATGATGAAGTCGCCTATAACATCGGCAATCGAGGTCCCGCCAGCCGCATCATAGACGACTTCAAGATCATCGGGCGCCGACGGCTCTACCAGAACTTCCGAGCCGTAATCCAGCATCATCTGAATGCCGAGCACCTGAATGACCTTGTCCGCTCCTGGTGCGGGTATCAGCTCTTGCTGTGTCGTCGCCAGCAGCTTGATCTGGGCGGCCGTCAGTTTTACCAACTTTTTGTTCACGTGCCCGAAGTTGTTCAGCTCCACTATGGCCTCACCGTCCGTTGCCGTCAGGGCGGCCCCCAGCGAGCCGATCAGGAAATCAGCGTCCGACAATTTCGTTGTCGCGGCACCCGTCCCTGCCGTCCCACCGTACGGGTCACCATCCTCGTCCCATCCGACGATGTCCCCATCGCTTCCGGTGACCGCAGCGGCCCTGACTTTAACAACACCCTTGACCTGGGCCTCTCCGAGTGTGCTTGCTGCTATGGCAGTGGCGCACATACCGGCCTGACCGCCCACCTGGACGATCTCGCCCGCGGCCCTGGCAACCCCTGGTGTATAATCCAGAAAATCGCCTTCCTGATAATTCTGCCCTTCTGTGTTCATAATTTACCCTTTCTAAAAAAGGTTGATTTTTTGTTCTTTACAATTCTGTAAAACTTCTACTGCTCCATCAAAAAACTAATCTCAGCTCTCTTCGCCTGTCTCGGCCTTCTCCGTAGCCAGATATTCCCGTATCAGTTGTCGCAGTTCTTTCTTCGATATCATAATCGGCGTTGCAATCCCTAATTTTTCAGCGCGTTTCCGTAACTGGTCTCTATTCATCTGGTTCAGTCCATCATCAGTTGTTTCATCGACCGTTTCATCAGCCGCTTCTTCAGTTGGCTTCTTGACAGCTTCCGGCTCCGGCTCAGGTTCAAGTCCTAAGGATGCACGGCAGTTAAAGCATTGGTCATTACATAGTTCACCGTTGCCATGCTTATTGATATCGTAGCGCAGGCCTTCAGGGGATTCGACAAGCTCATTTTCCTGTCCGCAGGAGCATTTAATTTTAAGCATTTGTAAACCTTTCAATTAAAAGCCTTCATTCATTCACTATTGACGAACATCGAATATCCAATATCGAGTTTCGATTATCGAATTACGTCGTGTTCTTTTGCATCCCGCGGAAATCGAGCGACTTGCAGCCGACGTCGGTGAATATGCGGTAAATAATACCCATCACGTTCGGGCCGGCGTTGAACTGCTCGAGCGTCGGCTCCTGCCTGCCGTTGAGGAACGCCACCACGATCGTATCGACGATGTTCGGGTCTCCTGTCATATACCAGCTTGTGGCCGAATAACCGGTATAAGTGGCATTGCTCAATCTTGCCTCGGTGACTACTTCGATATTCATATCGCTTATAGCGTTGTAAGTTGGCCTTACGACATCAGAGGTACCGGTAATCACGATGGTTGCGCTCTTGACCAGCTCCGATGCGGTAAATCTCAGCTCAGGCGGCACGAGTAATATTCTCGGCTCGACGTTGATGGGCTGGTCGTCCTTGTCAACCTGTTTCATAAATGCCACAATGGCGGCGGCCAGTTTGTCCTTGGCAAGCGTAGCGGTGGTATTGAGATTGAGATGTGTGGCGTGGAACAATGCTACGGTGTCTGTCATAGCGCCGTTCAGCATAAGGTGTGCATAGACAAGGTCTCCGGCCTTTCTGCTCGCCCGGGCGCCCATTGCCTGCGGGACCTTGGTCAATACGCGAAGGTCGTCGTTTATGATGTTCTGTCTCGTGACGCCGAAGTTCTTGGCATATGTTGCAACGCTGTATTTCTCGTACTCTTCCGTTGCAGCTCCGTATTTGACCTCGCCGCTGTTGCCTACCTGTTCAAGCTCACCCGTGTCGGTAAGCCGTGCGCCGGTGACCTCCTTGAAGTCCGAAACGGAATCCACCGAGCACCATTTTCGCCACGTCGCCGGCACGCTATTATAGCCCTTGAGCAGGCTTTTCTTGGCAATATTGCCGAGTATAATCGGCAGCTCCATCGTCGAGAACGCCGCCCTTATGACCTCTTCGCGTCCCATCGGGATCGCCTGTCCTGCGAAAACAAGGGCCTGCCTGCATACATCTAACAGGCTCATATCACGGAACCTCTTTGCCGCCTCTGCCCGCTGTTCGCCTTTTTTCTTATCTTCGAGGATAACGTCATTACTTCCGGCCCGGAGCAACATCGCATCCTCGAGCACCTCGCGGTTGATTTCGCTGGTGACCTCAATGTTCGGCGAGACCTTGGGCCTGTTTTTGCGGACAGCATCTAAGACATCGCTCTTTGTCTGCTCGATTGTTTTACCTTCCCTTATGCAGGTCTCGATTACTTCCGCTGGCACATCCTCTCCGCCGAGTGTCCTGATTGTCTCGACCCTGTCTCTCTCGGCCCTGACCGCCTCTTCGGCGATTGCCCTCGTATCGGTCGGCGGGTCGTTGATAATCGGGTCGGTTCGCTGACCGTCTTTTTTATCCGGCTTTGCAGACGGTTCATTCTCGCTTCGCTGCTGCTCGGCTTTATATTCGGCCTCCAGCTCCGCCCGTTTCTTTTCGTCGAGGGTCTCCGGATTCTCCCCTCTTGCGATTAGCCATTCTTTGAATTTTGGGTCCATAATATTATTCCTTTCTGTTGAAACATTTTGTTTATTCCTGTTCTTTGCATCTTCATCAGCTCCTATCGGGCAGACGCTGGTTTCTCCATGCATCCATTCGGTCGATATTCGTAGGTCTCTCGTTGCCGACGCCTTGAACGGCCGGCCTTCTACCGTTGCCTGTTCGCCCCTTGGGATTATTACCGAATTGATTACGCGATAACCCGCCGAATTGTCCGTAAGATGTCCCTCTTTTGTCAGAGTCCACGCATGTTCGGCCTCCGGGGAGCTGCTGAAGAAATTTCGCCCGATGAGTTTATCGCCTTCGGTATGAAGCTGGCGTGTGCTGCCGAGTTGTTTCTGTATCGTCGAGCGGTCGTGGGTATCGAGCAGGGGAACTTGCCCGTTTGCCGGTGCCCGAAAGCCGCTCATCAGCAGAACTTCCTCGATAATTTCCCATCGGTTCCAGTCTATAACAAGGACCGGGTTCTCTGTGGCGATCACCGCCTCTATCGAACGCGTCTTTTCATCGAGCGTATCGAACCGGACCTGGTAGGTCCGTGTAGTAAGCTCGCTTCTTTGTATTAATCCTTCGACCGGAGCCGATCCGGAACTGACCGGAGCGGCTTTTTGCCCGGGCCCGGGTCTTTCAACCCTTCTCATCCGCCCCCCGCATTTGGGGCACTTCAGGTCGTTACAATGCGTGGTGCTTGTTTCTTTGTACCCGCACTCTATACATTCACATTGATAGACGGTCTTTTCGCTACTTTGTTGTTTTTGTTCTTCTTTCTTTGACGCTTCGAATGTCCCGCCTCTGTCCTTGCATACCGTCCGTGCATCGGATTCTGTCCAGATTTTCTTATCGAATCGAAGTGCCTGTATCTCGCTTTTGCCGTCTTTCCTTATGCCGTAAACAACATCGATGCACTTGCCATTATGTTTCTGATCGCATTTTCCGTATGTTTTTTCTGGATATTTATTCGGATCTTCCAGACGACAGCTATGGAAATTCGGATACGGTCTTTCAGTCAAATTATTTGATGTCCGTTTCATCTTCTTTTTCCTCTTCGTTTTCACCGCCTTTTATTGTTACCGGCTTGACGCCCGTTTTTCTGACAGGCTTGTCACCCCACGGCACTGGCGGCAGGCCGAGCACTGCCCTTACCTCATTTATCAAAAGGACCCCGTTTTCGATATGGCATTGCAGGACATCCTGGTCGTTGAACCGCAGCAGCTTATCGTTCGGCGGCTTCTCCGGCAGGCCGATCGAAGTCCGGGCCTCCGATACCCCGATAGGCACTCCCGCCCTGGCTGCCCGTGCGATGTCCTCCATAACCTTCTTTACATCCTCATCATCGAGTATTCCCAGCTCTTTGCAGAGTTCTATCTCTTTGACTCGTTGTTTGATTTCCGGCTCCCAGTCCTTGCCCTGTGCTGCATATTCGGCCTTTAGATTGGTTGTAAGATTTTTAAGCCGAATTTCCTGTCCCCTTGCCTCTTTATACGGGTCCACATGCTCGCTGCCGGGCCAGTTCCACTGAAGTATGATTGTTTCGATATTTTTGCCTTTGAAGTGTTTGAAGTAGCCGGGTATCAGTGTCGCCTCCCTCAGCCATGCAAAAAACACACGGTTATTAAGATGCTGCTCGATCCATCCACGCACGACACGTTTGAATTTATCAAAGCTTTGATGGTCAAGTCTGCCAGATGCATAGTTATATCTCGATGAATTTGCTGCGGCGATATTAAACGGCATACTAACAGGTCTTGCAATTTCGTTGATAATTTCGTTCTTGAACATCTCATAAGTTGTCGCCGGGTGTTCCGGCTTGATTTGATTCATCTTACTGCCGGCGGGTAGTGTAAGCAGGGCATTGCGGGGAATCTCGACCTCGTCTCCAACATCTATCTCCTCGGGTTCTGCTAATGGCTCGGTCTCGAGCGCACCCGATATATTGGCCGCGGTTTCGGCCCCCTGTATTGTTGCAAGGGTGAACCTGCGAAGCTGCGCAAACAGCGGCAGTGCCGGTGTCACCCAGGGCACCCCGCGTGATTGTTCCGCCCTTTTTATTCGGTAAAGATGTATTACATGCGACACTGGTACCTTATCGTATTCTCCGAATGTGCTTAAGTTGTATGCCGAGCCAGGATGCTGTTTGAGTATGTAATAAAATTCAGGTCTGCCATCTTCATCATATTCGATACCATCCCTTAATCTCTCGCTGAATGTTTGCCCCGTTGGCATAAGACCCATAGGTGTCCCCAGCCGTTCCGGCTCGATTACCCTCAAACGAAGCGTCGGCTCGGGCCTTGCCCGTACCCATTGCCTTTTCGGTTTGGTATTTACTAAAACAATTAATCCTTCTCCGGATTCGGCCTGTTGCCGGGCGCCTGTAAGCTGCTGAATGTCCCCGAATGTCATTCTGCCTTCGATGTCGCATTTCTGCATCCAGAGATAGAATTTTTCCTCGACCTCGTTGTCGGCGTCCTCTCCCTCGCCGCTTAGAAATTGCAGGTCCGAGCCTGTCCCGATAAGCTCATTCACAAGCGTATCGATAATTCCTTCGGCGTACGAATTGTTGCGGACCTCATAGTGTGCACGGTTTCTAAGTGTCGGCAGGTCCTGCCGGATTAAAGAATCCGCATCACTTGCAGTTGCATAGAGCCAGTGGTTTTCAGTGTGTCGATTAATTGCGGCCGCATCGTATGAGCGAACCCTTTGTCTCGGCAGATTACTTACCGTCATTCGCTGTTTCTTGTCTCTTCTTATTGTCAAACCAAAAATCTTCATTAGTTTTTACTTTTAACTTTTTACTTTTAACCTGTTTCTCATCTCGCCCCCCCTGCCTTCAAGTGTGTTATTCGAAACGGCTTTTTGTTATTGATTTGCAGCTGCAGTTTGGCGTAATATCTTCGCGCATCGAGCAGTGAATTGAGGCTGCGGTATGTCACTGACCGTCCGGATTCCGAGAGTGTGACAGGTTCGCCCGCCCAGTTTAATATTGCCTCGTCGATTGCCGTTATGATTGCCGTGTAATTAGCCATAGTTTCGTCTCTCGCCGCTCGTGCCTCGTTTCTCGCCTCTGTCAGGTAACAACAAAAAAGGCGGCTGCTGTGGAAGGTGTGGGCTCCCACACAGCCGCCTTCTTGTTGTCTATAGGGAATTTCGGCCAATTACCGAGAATTGTCAACGGCAAAAATTGAATTTTGGAGTGGGCGGTCTACATATAGACCTTTTTTTTGATTATGGTCTATATATAGGAAAGTTTTTTTAGCGATTTCGCTGATTTAATATTTTACCTTTTACTGAAAAACATATAACACCATTAATTCGCTGCCCGTTTAGCGTAAGCTCTTTACCTGTATAGCGGCCTTGTTTTCTCAATGATTTTTTACTTTTTTTCTTTTTCATTTTTCAATTTTTGAATTTTACACTGTAATTTTGCCTTTTGCACTTTAATTTTTGAACTTTTCTTAATCTTCTTTTTCAATAATTTCTTTCGTACGCACTTTTTTGCCGCAGTATCGGCAAATTTTATAACGCCGAATTGCCCCCGGTATGGGTATGGTTTTCACCGTATCCCAGGGCCTGCCCATCTCATCGCGAAAATCCGCGCATCCGCATCGCGGACATTTCAGACCAGTCTGTTTTTTCTTATTGTTCATTAAATAACTTTATCGATAAGTCCGTATTTTTTGGCTTCTCTATGCGTCAACCAAACATCCTTTGCTGACAATAAAATTTCTCTTACTTGCCGTTCGTTTAGTTTTGTATGTTTCAGATAATGTTTTATCATTCGCCGTTGTACCAAGTCCTGCTCTTTTCTATCAGCAACTAATTCGTGATATTTGCCAGCATTCTCCCAGGAGTATTGGTGACTTAATAATGCGGTATTTTTTGTAATGATTCTGTGACCTTTGGCTCCGGAACAAAGAATAAGTATCCCCATAGAAGCACATATACCGAGTCCCGTGATATAGACCGCCAATTTTGAAAATTCGATAAAATCAGTCAGCATAAATCCTGCAGGTATAGTTCCACCAGGTGAATTGAGGATTATCTGGATAGCCTTGAAGTCCGGTTCAATGATTGAATTGATATATACAAATTCCTGTATGACTTTTTGCATTGAATCATCTGAAATTTTTCCGCAGATATTTATTATTCCCTGATTTCTAAGTTCGATTTCTGTATTGTTTGTGCTTTCCATTTTTAATATCTCCTTATCTCATTCGTTTTTGCCTCTGTAATTCCGATAGTTTTATTTTCTTTCTTTGTCCCGCCGCCGCCGGTGCCGTTCTTTTCTCTCCCGGCCGTCTCAGGTAATGCACGCCCTTATAGAACCCGGCTGCCGCTGCAAGGACCGCCGTATCCAGCGAGTGCGTCGGCGCACCGGGGCTTATTGGTTTCCATACCCATTTGACGTTGCCTTTTGTATCGCGGACCTTAACCTTCTTTTCATTGGAGAATTCGGTAAGGTAGTAATGCGGAATTTCGTTGTAGAACAGCGTTAATGGTTCCGCGATGACTTTGCCGTTTTCATCAAGTCGCGGCTCCGCCCAGCTCATCACCTGGTTCTTGAAAAAGTAGGTATCGACTATTAGAAGCTGCATCCCCCGGTACCTGATTCGCTGTCTGCGTGTCAATCGTCTCTCGGTGGCGGATTCCAGTTCCGATGGGCGCAGCGGTTTCAGGCACGGGCCGGTCTCACCCTTGGTCGGGATTGTCAGTCCCGGCCGCTGCCGGCAGTATTCATAAACATCATCCGGCTCGTATCCAGAATCAACGAACAGGCAAATCACCGCAAGCCAGGGCTTTTTTTCGTTTGGCGTCCCGTCCTCCCATGGAAAGGGACTGAGCAGTACTTCTTTATCAAGTTGCTCGAACGATGATGCCGAGCCGCTGGTGATAACGTAATTTTTCAGACCATATCCGAATCCTCTGACTTCGTAATCGATGCGAACGATTCCGCGCGTTTTTGATTTGTGATAATCAGCCGATGCCACTAAAGTAACACAATCGGCTGGCATGGTCCCCTGCGAAAATCCGCCCTTTAATTTCCGCAGCTCGCTCGTCTTTAATTTCTTTCCCGCTTCCTCGAACGGCACTCCTTCGATAGCATTCTTAAAATCAAGCAATTCACCTAAGGCGATTCCCTCTTCGGTATTGGCCCGGAACCATTTGGCCATAATCCTCGGCCAGCTCACCCCTTCGAACGGAGCTATCCAGGCGGGGGCGTTAAAGCCGCTGTGCCGCTTACTGCGTAAGGGTGTCCCGTGTATATTGCCGTCCTCATCTATTGTTTGTCCCTTTGGCAGCCAAAGACCTTTTGCAACAAGTTCGCCTCTCTGTAATTCCTCAATTTTAGCTGCGCAATATTCGCATTCGTACCATACACATCCTGTTCCTTTTTTTATAATCTCTTCCGGATCCCGCAGGTTAGGGTGTATCTTGAGCTGGACAAACGGCCACGTGCTGTATTGACCGCAGTGGGGACATGGTATATAAAATTTTTGCATATTGGAGTTGTTATAAGAGCTGTATATATAATTTTCTTTTATTGTCGGTGTTGAAAGTTTTACAATTTTCCTGTCCCAGAACGTCGTTGTTCTCTTGATTGCAAGGTCGATCGGATTTGCCTCACGGCCTGCGAACGGCGGGTATTTGTCCGGCTCGTCGAAAAAAAGATTTTTGATATATCTTGCCGCCATTTCAGCAGGGCTGCCCGCCCAGCCGAAATACAACGTCATTCGGTCAAAGTCGAAATGTGTCCCCTGCAGGTCTCTCGGGCTGCCGGATATATGCCGTGAAAGGGCCTCCGACAGTTCCACCATCGGCTTGAAAACTTTTTCTGTCACATAATCAACATCTTTTTCCCTCGGCACCACATAGAAGGTCTCGCCCGGGCACTGGTCAACAATGTAACCTATCATATTTTGTGCTGAGCATGATTTGCTTACCTGCGCAGGGAACATCAAATCTATTTCTTCGACCTCATCGTCGCAGAACGCATCCTGCGGTCCTGCCATATAAGGCGTCAGGTTCAATCTATATAGCCCCGGGAAAGGGCTGCTTGCCGGCAACACCCTGTTCTTTACCGCCCACTGGCTGACCGTAATATCTTCCGGCAGTTTCCACGCCTCTCGCTCGGCTTTCGACCAGATTGTCGTCCCTGA